>RFMM01000204.1 GCA_009927665.1 Actinomycetota bacterium | reverse complement strand
TTCGCGTTCTCGCCGACGGGGTTCACCCGCATCGCAACGTCTGCGGGCGAGACCGCAGTGGCGCGAGTGGCGGCTCGCCACCGAGTGCCATACACCTTGTCGACGCTCGGCACCCGCAGCATCGAAGAAGTTGCGGCTGCCCGCGCAAACGTGACGACCGCGGCAGCGAGCCCGCTCTGGTATCAGCTGTATGTGTGGAAAGACCGCGGCCTCTCGCGCGAACTCGTGCAACGCGCCAAGGCCGCTGGCTATCAGGCGATCATGGTCACCGTCGACACCGCAGTGTTTGGCAGGCGCGACCGTGACGTGCGGCGCGGCTTTACGCTTCCGCCCAAGATCGGGCTAGAGACGTTTATCGACGGCATACGGCATCCGCGCTGGACGCTCGACTTCATCACCCATGATCCCATCACGTTCTCTGCAGTGTCTGGTCGAGGAGACGTCGACGGTTCAACGGCGATCACTCTCAGCGACTATGTGAATAGCCAGTTTGATGCATCGCTCTCGTGGCGCGACCTCGACTGGGTGCGTAGCGAGTCGGGTCTGCCAATCATGTTGAAGGGCATTCAGTCGGTCGACGATGCGGTGCGCGCCCGTAACGAAGGGGTCGAAGCGATTGCCCTTTCGAACCACGGCGGGCGTCAGTACGACGGTTCTCCTGCGCCAATTGAGTTGCTGCCAAGCGTGATCGATGCCGTGGCGATGACATCGAGGTGTTGGTCGACGGCGGCGTGCGCCGGGGTAGCGACGTAGTGAAGGCGTGCGCGCTCGGCGCGCGCGCGGTGATGTTTGGGCGGCCGTATCTCTATGGTCTTGGTGCTGCAGGTGAACTCGGTGTCGAGTGGGTGATCAACTACTTCTCGGCGGGTGTGAAGCGAACGATGGCAC
Organism: Actinomycetota bacterium; assembly: GCA_009927665.1. Lineage (GTDB taxonomy): Bacteria > Actinomycetota > Acidimicrobiia > Acidimicrobiales > Ilumatobacteraceae > F1-60-MAGs027. Next base: position 5,275 of record RFMM01000204.1, on the reverse strand, counting down.
TCGTCGGCGCCACCGACGTGGCATCACTTCGAGGGTTGGTGCGTTGCTAACCGGCTCGTGAAACCACGAACGGTGACGATTGGGCGCGACGGTGAGTGCGCCGCAGATTACTTCTTGGCGCGACCCGTCGTCTTGGGCTCAGCCTTTTTGACGACCTTCTTGCGCGTGCCATAGCGCTTGTTGAAGCGCTCGACGCGACCAGCCGAGTCGATGATCTTCATCTGACCGGTGTAGAAGGGATGGCTGGCGTTCGAGATGTCAAGTTGCACGACGGGGTAGGTGTTGCCGTCGGTCCACTCGATGGTCTTTGACGGGTCGGTCTTCACGGTCGAGCGGGTGAGGAAGCGATAGTTCGCGCCGGAGTCTTCAAAGACGACGAACTCGTATTTGGGGTGGATGTCCTTCTTCATGGCTTGACCAGCGTAGCGGCGGGGCGGTCTCACCCCATAGACTGACGAAATGCCAAATCGCTGCGATGTTCTCGACAAGAAGCCGTCGCGTGGGCACTCGGTGTCGCACTCGAACATCAAGTCAAAGCGTTCGTGGCGCGTCAACACCCACAAGCGCCGCTTCTGGCTGCCGTCAGAAAAGCGTTGGGTCACCCTCTTTGTGTCGGCAAAAGGCATTCGCACCATCGACAAGCGCGGCATCGAATCGGTGGTCGCCGAGATGCGTCGCAAGGGCAAGAAGGTCTGAGGTAATCACCTATGGCAGCAAAGAGCAAAGATCGTCGCCCGATCATCAAGCTGCGTTCGACCGCCGACACTGGCTACACCTACGTGACCCGCAAGAACAAGATCAACTCACGTGAGCGGCTCGAGCTGAAGAAGTACGACCCGATCGCCCGCAAGCACGTCATCTTCAAAGAAGAGCGTTAATCACGCTGGCGCGGCAACCGCGCCAGAAATCTGAGTGCCTAGTTGCGCGTTATTGCAGCGCTTGCTCGAAGTCGGCGATGATGTCGTGAGCTGCTTCGAGACCGACTGACACCCGCAAGAGTGAGTCGCTGATGCCCGTTGCGGCCTTCACCTCGGGCGATACCGAGAGATGGGTGCTCGTTGCCGAATGTGAGATCAAGGTGTCTGGCCCGCCCAGAGTTACCGCACTTCGCACGAGCGACAGCCGTTGGGTGAGCGCGCGTGATTCTGCGACTCCGCCACACAATTCAACCGAAAGAATCGAACCGAACCAGCGCATCTGGCGTTTGGCCAACTCGTGTTGCGGGTGCGAGGCGAGGCCCGGATAGTTGACGCGCTTCACGGCCGGGTGGGCGCTCAACCACTCGGCAAGCTCTTGCGCGGTCTCTGATTGCAGCCGCACTCGGGCGCCGAGGGTTCGCACCCCGCGCAAACCATTGAGAGCGTCGAACGGTGAGGCGGTCGCGCCATGCAATACCGAATAGCCCCAAATGGTGTCAATCAGTTCCTTTTCGCCCGCGACGACACCGAGGGTTGCGTCGTTGTGCCCGGCGATGCCCTTGGTGGCCGAGTGCATCACCAGGCTTACGCCATGGCGCAACGGCTGCTGACCGAGTGGTGTGGCAAGCGTCGAGTCGACGAACGTGAACGGGCCTTTGATGGCGCCAAGCGCATCAAGATCGACGACATCGAGATGCGGGTTGGTGGGTGTCTCTGCCATCACCAAAATTGTCTTGCCCGGCCGCACGGCGTGAGCAAACTCAGCTGCGTTGCGTCCGTCGACGTAGGTGACATCGATGCCCATGCGCTTGCAGGGGCCATCGAGAAACCCGAGCGTGCCGGCATACATGTTGCGTTGCGCGACGATGTGGTCGCCCGTAGAGCACAACGCAAAGATCGTTGAAGCAATCGCGCCCATGCCCGAGCCAAAGGCGAGCGCCGACTCGGCACCCTCGAGTTCTGCAATTGATTGCTCGAAACTCTCGACAGTCGGGTTTGCATAACGCGAATAGAAACCTGACTTGTGTACGGCTTTGGCGCCACGATGGGTGCCATCGAGGTCGTCGGTGTGCCACGTGCTCGACGACCACAGGGCGGGGCTCAGCGCACCCGACGAGTCACGACCGGCGGTGATCGCAGTGGTCTCGGGTTCTTGCTTGCGTCGGTCGCCAGCCACGCATTCACGCTAACTGTGGCCACTTCAGTAAGGTCGAAGTGATGTTGACATCTCGCTCTCGGGGCGTGACCCTCGGAGTGGCGGCATCGCTGTTGACAGCGCTCATTGTTGGCATTGCGGGCACAACCACCTCAGCCTCAACGGGCGTCAGCCCCCTTTCGGGTCTGCCTGGCGGCGAGGGGCAACCAGTGGTGATGGTGAAGTATGGCAACGCCAAACCTGACCGACCGCACTACGGGCTCAACCAGGCCGACCTCATCTATGTCGAGGAAGTCGAGTGGGGTCTTACTCGCATCGCTGCGATGTTCAATACAAAGTTTCCGAGTGTGGTCGGGCCAACTCGCAGTGCACGTATCTCTGACTTGGAGATTCTCGAGCAGTTCGAGTCGCCGGGTCTCGTGTTCAGCGGCGCAAACGACGTGCTGCTCAAGGCCGTGCGCAAGAGCAACGCCATCTCGCTCTCGCCGAGTGATCGATCAGAGTTCTACTACCGCAATCTTTCGAAGCAGGCGCCACACAATCAGTTGGTGCGCTTGGCTGCGTTGATGGCAAAGGAAAAGAAGGTCAGCGCAGTCGAAGACGTCGGGTTTGTGTTTGACGTCGTCGCGCCCGCAGGAGGCAGCAAGGCGCAGACCTTTGCAGCATCGTGGCCCTCGGCGCGAGTAAGTGGCACGTGGGTAAAGAATGCATGGCAGATTTCGTTCGATGGCTCGTTGCATCGCGATGCACAGACCAAGGCTCTGCTGACACCACGCACCGTGGTGTTGCAGTTCGCCGAACACCGTGAGTCGGCGTATGGTGATCGCTTCGGTGGCAAGACTCCGCTCGTAAAGACGATTGGTTCGGGTCGCGCCATCGTGTTGCGCAACGGGCAGAGTTACGAAGCGCAATGGAATCGCCCCACCAAAGATGCCGGCACCGCCTTCACCATCGGCGATATTGCACTACCTTTCGATGTTGGTCAGGTGATGATCGTGCTCGTCGACCAGAAGGCGAAAAAGGACGACGTCAAGGTCGGGAAGTAGCGCCGCCGCGAAAATACGGGTTCGTTGGCGACTGACCCGATCGGAGGCGGCGAGGGCCGAGCGCGCGCTCGCGTCGCTGGCGTCTGAGGAGTTGACGCTGGCACCCGTGCGCAGCGAGGTACTCGTTGCATCGCGGTTGTTGGTGAAGACGGCTTCTTCATCGTGCGCTTTGGGGTTGACCCACACCGCAACGATCAATACGAGGTTGGCAAGCGCGGTGGAGTCGAATCGCGTCGCCATCGCGTCTGAGACACCTGCTGCGACTCCGGCCTGTGCCGCACCCCAGGTGAGCGTGCCGTGGCGGTCACTAGCAATCGTTGCTTTGTTCACGAAGAGCGTCGGGGGCTGCAGGGGAACATTCGGCGCCCACACGGCGAGAAACGGCACGTGCCCTGGGCTCGGTGTAGCGAGGGCGGTGGCAAAGGCGGTGCCGACTGGCCCGTCGCGACGACCAAGCAAGGTGTTGATGTGTGCAGCGTTCGCACCGTCGCCCGCGAAACCCTCGCCGACTTCCATCGTGATGACCTGTAGGTTTGCGCCTCGCGCGTCGTCGTGCGTCATTCGTGCCGCCGCGGGGCGAGCCGGCCATAGCGCGACAGTTTGAGAGCATCGGTCGAGTCGGTGCCGGGCTTGGTGTCGTAGGCAAGCAACGCCACATATCGCGGCGTCGCGCCCTTGATCGGGGTCACGCGATGCATGCTGCGGCGGCCATTGAAGAGCATCAGGGTGCCCGGGGTCATCGGCTCGACCCGCACACGCTCGGGCGCGTCACCCCGCAAGACGGCAGCAACGACTTGATCATTGTGGTCGTTGCCGCGAATGTTGGCCGCGTTTTCGAAGTCGCCACCCGATTCAGCCGACTGCAACGCAATCGACACGACGAAGTCGGTCATGTCGAAGTGCCAATCGAGCACATCGCCATCGCGCATGATCGAGACGTTGAGTGCGCCGAACGGGTCGGCATAACGATGCAGTTCGTCGAGTCCAAGACACCTGCGCACGAAGTTGAGAACGTCGTCGCACTCATACAGGCTGCGCAACGGCCCTACAGGGTCGAAGTGGTCATAGGCGAGCACCTCGAGTGAATCGTGCAGTTCGACGGCGTGAGTGTTGACGCCATTGGCGGCGGTGAGATAGGGGTTGCGTCGCGGGGCCGAGCGGTGGGCGAGCGGGCGAGCGTGTCAACCTCGCGCACCATTTCTGCCACGGCCGTGTCGGTGATGAAGGCGGGTAGCACGCACACGCCGTCGGCGCGCATAGCTAATGCTGCGCGACGGGTGAGAGAGTGATCGTCGAACGGGTAGCGAACCTGGTCGACCGCCGACAGACCTCGCGGGCGTATTGCGTTTGACACTGGCTCACCGTGCTGCGTCGCAGACGACATCTTGATGGTCAGGCTAGATGCGGCAGTGGGGTAGCGTCGCAACCGTGGGCGAATGGGAGATCGGTCTCAACGTCGCCCACGATCGTGGCATCATCGACGCCGAGCTGCGTGACCGGCTGCAGGCGATGGAGTTCGAGCGAGAGACGCAGACCGCACGGTTTCCGATGCGTATCGCACTGATTGTGCTCGGCGCGATCTTGTTGGTTTCGGCCGGGTTTGCGGTAATCGTGCGGGTGCTCGGCGATGATCCGTCACAAGTGCTGATCGCAGCGGTGCTGTTGCTGGTTGCCGCGATTGCCGAAGGCGTTGCGTGGGTGATTCGCCGGGCGAAAGCGCTCGGCTTCTTGGCTGGCATTGTCGGAGCTTTCGCCGGAATTCCCCTTGGCTTTTCGTTCGCAGTGCTGTTGCCCGATGACCCGAATTCGGCGGCCGGCGCAGTCGGCGCCTTCGTCGCAGCTGCGTGGTCGGTGTTGTGGTTTCAGCGCACACGTGCGGGCCTTGCCATTGCTGCGGTGGTTCTTGAACTCGGGTTTTTCGTCGGCTTTGCGGGTGAGTGGGCCGACCTCACACAAGAGACCATTGGCGTAGCGCTGTGTCTCGTTGGGCTCATCGCGGCGATGGTCTCGATTTTCGGCAGGCTGAAACCGAGCCTTCCGCCACTTGTCGCTTCGCTCATCGTCATCGGTTGGGGCTTGATCGCGCAGAACACCTATGGCGGTGACGTGATTGCGGCAGTGGGCCTCGTGATATCTGCTGCATTGTTCTTGCTGTC
>RFMM01000068.1 GCA_009927665.1 Actinomycetota bacterium | reverse complement strand
CGCCCGGGTAATTGCCGAGGTGATTCAGATCGAGTCGTTCTGCCACTGCCTGAACAGAGTCAGCCGGCCGAACATCACGTTCCGAACCGGTCAACCTCTACTGGCGACGGCTGGCTCCGTACCAAATCCTTACCAAGCCCTCGATGTAAACACCGCCGGGTGGCGACTAGGACGACGTGCGCACCAGCTCTGCTCATAGTTATCCATTCAGTTGACCCCTTCTGCGTTGACCGTCGGCCTGTTCCTCCCTGACTCGTGCCCCACTCCCACCGACTTAAGCCAAGACGTTTGACCGTAACCTCACTCACACAAGTCGCTCTTGGGGTCATCGTTAATCAGGGGCAGATTTCTTATCATCTCAATCTCCTCATCGCTGAAATACGGCTGCTGATAGGTACAGCGCGCATACCACACATATTGCGGAGCAGCACTTGATTCCCACTTCTTAAAGTCGAAATCTGCTGGCACTTGAGGATTTCGCTTTCGAAGATCGAGGATAGTTACATCCAGCTGCCAGAACTTCGAGACTCCGCTAGCCAAGAGCGTCCCACGAGTGAGCCAAACACCTGGCTTGAGAAAAGTTTCCTGCGACGCCCGTTCTTTAGCTTCCCCGAGTGGATTGAGAAGTACTTCCTTTACTTCGTCAGACGGGTCTGCCATTTTCGAGAGCCGCAGCATCAAACCGCAGGGATGCACGAGATTAAGGCCGAACAGGTACGACCCGTCCTTAAGAAATTGCCAGACTCCTGTGACATATCCATCGAATGGGACGCTGACCCGCACTTCGCTGGGAAGAGGTTGCCCCTTCCCCACCCATCCGAAGGACGAGTTGACTAGGTATTCGTCGTCGCGCACCTGACCAGGCACCAACTTCGCACGGACCTGGGAGAAGTCAAGTAGGGCGTTCGTCGAAACAAGAGTCGACGGGCATTCGGGTGGAGTTCCCGTAGGCACATACGACTGAGAAGAATCGTCCCACGACCATGAAACGGGCGTGTCTGATTCATCGAGATCCGTCGACGATTCCTTACTCGGATCCGAGTCTGACCCTGCCGTGGTTTCGGGCGGACCAACGAATGCGAGATTCTCCCAAGTCAACGCCCCGTCGGCGCCCGCCCGACAAACTGCAGTTCCGTTCTTAAACCCTTCAGTCACACCCTCTTCCGCACACGGTTGACCCAAATCGCTCTCACTGAATTCTTTAAATGGTTTCGAACACCCTGTGGCACACGAGCCCAATGCAAGCAGTGCACTCAGTGCGAACGCAGCGTGTGCACGTCGCCTGCACACCGCTGTCATGAGAGCAAAGATACAGATTTCG
>RFMM01000070.1 GCA_009927665.1 Actinomycetota bacterium | reverse complement strand
GACACTCATGGTGACGAAGCTGTATTGACCCGCAGTTACTGCGCTTGCCGTCGCGTTTTCTGCTCCGTCGATGAACGCTCCGGCGTCAATCAGCAAGAAGTAAGCGGTTCCGGCGTTGAGGTTTGCCGCAGGGTTGATGATCTGCTGCACGCCACCCGAGCTGGAGGTGACACTGTCGGACGGCAAGGTGAATGTCTCGACGGGCGTCGCACACCCCGGGTCACCCGTGCACAGTTTGATGGTCTTCGTAGCGACGGGCGTCACGGCCTCGGAAAATGTCAACGTGATGTTTCGCGACGGATCAAAGGTACTCATGCCGTTCGGCGGGTCGGAAGCGTTGGGATTGAAAACTGGCGCGACAACGTCGGGGCTCGCACGAAATGCCCATGTTGCACTACCAGTGATTGCCGCCATGGTGTTGCCTGCCAAGTCGGTGAACGCGCCTGCTTCAGTCTCGACGTAGTAGTCGGTCTCAGGCGAGATCACGAGATTGACCGTCGAAGCCTTTTCTGCTCGGACAATGACGACTGTGCCACCACTTTCGCTATTTATAACGGTGGTATTGCCAGCACCGATAGTGATGGTCTCCCACACCGACCGCGTTGCAGTGCCCGCCGCCGCCGCCGAAGCAACGTCGGCATTCGTCTTTGCGAAAGTGAAAGTTGTTGCAGTCGGTGCTGAGGCCACCAGATAGCTGCCGTTGTAAACGTCGTTAGCGACACCCGCGATTGTCACGGTGTTGCCCGCGACGAGACCGTGGGCGGCGCTCGTGGTTATCGTTGCGACGTTGCTGGCAATAGCTGTGTTGGTGATGGTCTTTGCGACATGCGGAACCACGGTCTTGATGAACAGCTTTTTGTTGTCAACTTTCGCCACACCCTCGGGGAACCGCAACAAGAACTGCTGTGTTGGCTGAACACCTACTGCCCCCGGGAACGGCATCAAGCCTTCTGGGGTTGGGGCGCCGTTATCGATAACGATGTTCTTGTTCGCATTGAGCGCGCCACTCGCCCCCGACGCTGGCACCACTGTCGAACCAGAAACTCCCGAGATCGTGCCACCGTTGAGGCTGAGGCCGGTGACATTCAGCCGACCACGCTGCTTTCCAACGACGGTCGAATGACCAGCACCGATCGTGTAGGTGAAGGTAAGTGTCTTACCGCCCGATCCCGATGCATAGGTCGCCGTACCACCCGAGTTCAGGGTGAGGCTCGGTGTACCACCGGCCGTATTTACCGTCACAACCTGGTTGAAGCGAACCTGAATCGAAGGGTTGGTGCCACCACCGTTGCGATATGACCCGTCTGCGGTCGAAGAGGTGATGTTGATGATTGACGCTGGTGCCACGCCTACACCAAAGTTGAGGCTCGTCGCATCGGTGATGCCGGCGTAGCTTCGCCCCACGGTGTCGAGAACCGCTCCGGCTTGCACACGCACGTGCACGGCTGTGCTTCCGGGCAGGGCTGCAGCCGGGTTCACCGTGACGTTGAACGGGGCCATGTTCGACGATGGATACGTCACTTTGTTGCTTACGTTCGCAATCGCTTCAATTACACGTCGCGCTGTGCCGGCACTCGCTGTGGTTGACCCGAAGTTTGCTGCCCCGGCGACGTTGGCAGTAGAAGACGCAGCAGCATTTCGAGTGTCAAAGGTGAAGGTGTTCGCATCGGCCGCCGTGATCACGAATGCCCCATTGAACTGAGGTTGAGCGCCACCGGCGGTAGTAGCGCCCTCGACCACCACGGTGTCACCCACCTCAAAACCATGACCATTCGATGTCAGGGTTGCTAGGTTGCTTGCGATTACGAGGTTTGAGAGATTCTTGGCTGTGTCGGCGTCTTCAGCAACAGTTACATACCGAACCGGAATCAAAACACCACCAGTGATGGTTGACGCTTCGTTCGCACACGCAATTGCGTAGGAGACGTTTCGTCCGACCACGGCGGTAACACGGTAGAACGATGTCAGACCTGAAGCGTCATATCCGGGCCCCACTTGCAATGGCGCAACTAGTTCTCCCACGCTGATGTTGTGATTTCGCATGGTCGTGACGGTGGCGGTACCACCGCTGCACGATCGTGAGGCGAGACCAACGCTCGGAGTCACTCGTTCGTTGAAGGTCAACACAAGGTCGTTTCCATACGCGACATTGGCTGCGTTGTCGGCTGGCGTAGAGCTTGACAACGTTGGGTCAGCCAAATCAAGCGACAGCGTGGCAGGTGGGTTGCCACCTGATAGAGGCTGCGCTGGCGAAAGACTCGTACTTGCCGCGGTGATGGTGTCAAACCCAGTGATCTGCAATTGAGCCGAGTTGGCCAACGTAATGCCCGTGGCCTTTACTTCATTCGGCGTAGGCACCGTGTCGTCAGCAGCGACGACGTAGGAAAACTCAAGGCAGTTGTTCGTTCCACCCTGCGACTGCCGAATTCCACCCCACGCAACACCCGCGGCACGCGTGCTAAGCACGAGTTTGACATCGCCATCAGCACCGCCCGATCTCGCCACTGTCCCCCAAAACAAGCGCGTATCGATACCGTGTCGCCCACACCAAGCACCGACGACGAAAGTGGACTGGTTGGAGACACCGCCACCACGATGGGCGACGCTGCCGCGCTGGCGGGCGCGACCGGACCAACGAGGGCGACCGCCGCGACTGCGACGGCGGAAAACAATTTCAGAACTCGTGCTGACGTTGCGTTTGACATGGCTAACCTCCGTGATACAGCGGAATAGCGGGTATTGCAGTATCAAATAATGACTATTCCTTGCCTGACCATACACTTGAGTTCTCGCGAATGTCAAGGTTCGTCGCCTGAACAACAGACAAACAGCCATTCCGTTACCCTGCCTGCATGGTGCCCCCGCCTCCCACCCCTCGCGCGTCAGCGGCCAAGCTGCGCCCAGCCGGTGGCGCCACCTCACGACGTCGCGCCGCCGACACCACCGCTCGACTGCGTTCATCAATTGTTACGACGGCGCTCACCCGCGGCCTCGATGACCTGAGAGCTAGCGACATTGCCGAAGGGGCGAATGTGTCGACTGGCGCAATCTATAGCCGATACGAGAATGCCGACGAGATGGCAGTCGATGTGTGGACTGAAAGTGTGCGCGCAACCTTTTTTGATCACATCGCCGACGTTGTCGGACTGATGACCGACTCGCCAACGAACACGCCACCAACCACCATCGGTAAACGTCTTGAACGGCCAAGTGCGCTCTTGCGACTCGGCGCCGAGTCTCTCATCGTTGCAGGCCGCAATGATGCGCTCAATGAAGTAGTGCTCGCTGATGTCGAACAGTTGCTAACAAACCTCGGTGTCAACTCTTCGACCGACTCGCTACACCACGCCAAGGTGTTGATTGGTGCGAGTGTTGCCGTGGGCACCGCGCTTCGTGGCATAGCGACAGGTGGAAACTCAAACTGGTCAATGATGATGCGAACCCTCGTTGTTGCGGCTCGTCGCGCAACAACGATTGCCGACAACTTCGAGCGGCCTGCGCCCGCCCCGCGACCTCTCAACACTGGCGACCCCACTCGCGACCGAATTCTTGAAGCAACAGCGTCGGTGATCGGTCGATCTGGGTTACATCGCTCAACGATTTCGCGTATCGCTCGACGAGCGAACGTGCCAGTAGGCACCCTCTATTCGCGCTACACGAACAAAGAAGCATTGATCAACGACGCCGTGGAAGAAATTTCGCTCGTTGACTATGGTGTCAACAATCTCGCGAAGACGCGCGCGTTCAGCATGCACCGTGGAGACTTCGGCTTCGCCGACTCGTTTCACTACGGCATGTACCCCGAGCGTCGCTCGCGAATCAACTTTCGACTAGAGACCATCATCGCGTCGCGTCACCACGCCTCGACTCGGCGCACGTTACAACGTGTGTTTCGCCATCAGACAACGGTGTTCTCCAATTCATTTCCGCACATTCCACGCAATCTCGCTGAACTGACCACGACGACCGAACAAGCCCTCGGTTTCGGCCACTGTGTCATCTCGCGTTACAGCCAGTTCGCAACTACTGCCGACTACTTTTCTCTCATGTCGTCGCTGGTGGCCACCACCGGTCTCGACAAACTCGCGCAGGTCTAGGCTTCGCGCACGTCTAACCCTCGCGCAGGTCGAACTGCCGCAATGTGCGTCGCGGTGGAGACCAATGCTTCGCAACCCCGCCCGGAAACAATGCGTCCACCTCACTTGACTTCGGCAATCCACTCAGCGCCTCGCTGAGCCCCTCGAACGTCCAAGCCCCCTCGGTCACGAAATGCTCTTGCACACCGAACGGATGATAGATCGCAACATCGGGGCCCTCGATGGCAAAGACTCGCGCGGTGAAATCGCAGCGCGCACTCGCGAGATACACCACGAGCGGAGCAACATGCTCGGGCGCGTGGCGATCGAAGCCGTTGGTTTCGGGCATCAAAGCGAGCACGTCAGGAGACCCTTGCACCATTCGCGTGCGTGCGCACGGTGCAATCGCGTTGACACGAACGCCGAACTTTGCCAACTCTTGCGCGTGACTGACCGTGAGGGCGATGATGCCCGCTTTGGCTGCGCCATACACACCTGCACCAGATACCGGGTGCAACCCGACCGCCGACGTGGTGTTGATGATTGCGCGACCTACTTCACGTGGTTGTAGTGACCACCAGTGAGCGGCGAAGTGGCTGACGGCGAGGGTTCCCTTGAGATGCACCTCGAGTTGCAAATCGGCATCTCGTTCGGTGAGATTCACCAACGTGCTTGGCCGGTTGATGCCGGCATTGTTGACCACTACATCGAGTCGACCGAAATGTGCAACCGCGTCGGCAACGATGCGCTCTGCCCCTGCCCAGTCGGCAACGCTCGAGTGGTTGGTTGCGGCCTCTCCGCCAAGCGATCGAATCTCGGCCGCCACAGCGTCAGCCGAGCGCTCGCCCGAGGCTTCACCCGTGACACTCGCGCCAACATCGTTGACCAGCACACGTGCACCGTTGCTGGCAAGCGCCAGCGCATATTCACGCCCGAGACCGTTGCCCGCCCCAGTGACCAGCGCAACCTTGCCGGCAAGCAGACTCACCGCACGAACGGTAC
>RFMM01000071.1 GCA_009927665.1 Actinomycetota bacterium | reverse complement strand
GGTGGCGGAGGCGGTGGAGGCGGCGGCGGGGGAGCACCTGGCTCGTGTGGTCCGCCGCCCTTGCCCCCCTGCAACGTCGGGCCCGGAATCAACTTTGGCCCAGGCGGCATGATTCAGAACCCCGGTGCAATCGTCGGCGGTGACATGGCCAACCTGCGTCCTGACAACTTCATGGGCTTCCGCCCTGATGATGCCCGCAACCTCGGTGCAGGTGCGATGCAGAACTTCCGCCCCGACCAGTTCGGCGCGTTGCCGCCGACGGCGATGGCGGGTTTCAACCGCGACCAGATCGCCAACCTGAACCCGGCGGCGATGGCGGGCATGAATCAGACGCAGTTCCGCGCACTGCCGCCAGAAGCGATGGGTGGCTTCCGCCCTGATCAGATGGCGCAGTTGCCGCCAGAGGCGATGGGGGCATTCGACCCAACGCGAGTTCAGGCATTGCCGCCGTCGGCGATGGCGGGCTTCAACGCCAACCAGTTCGGGCAGTTGCCACCAGCAGCGATGGCGGGCTTCGACCCGACTCGCATGCAGCAGCTACCACCAGCAGCAATGGCTGGCTTCAAGGCCGATCAGATGGCGCAGTTGCCGCCGTCGGCGATGGCGGGCTTCAACGCCAACCAGTTCGCGCAGCTGCCACCAGCAGCGATGGCGGGCTTCGACCCGACTCGCATGCAGCAGCTACCACCAGCAGCGATGGCTGGCTTCAAGGCCGATCAAATGGCGCAGTTGCCGCCGGCGGCGTTCACCGCGTTCGACCCGAGCAAGATGCAGCAGTTGCCGCCAGCGGCGATGGCGGGTTTCGATGCCACGCGCATGGCGCAGGTGCCACCAGCGGCAATGAGCGGCTTCAATTCGAATCAGTTCGCGCAGTTGCCACCTTCGGCGATGGCCGCATTTGACCCGACAAAGATGCAGCAGTTGCCACCTGCGGCTGTCGCCGGATTCCAGCCAGAGCAAATGCGTGCGCTCCCACCAGAGGCGATGCGTGTGTTTGATCCGTCGAAGATGCAGCAGTTGCCGCCAGCGGCGATGGCGGGTTTCGACCCGACCAAGATGCAGGCGTTGCCGCCCACGGCGTTGGCAGTGATGAACCCAAATCAGTTGGGTCAGATGCCGCCGGCTGCTTTCGGTGCGATTCAGCCTCAACAGTTCAACGTGCTGCCGCCAACTGCGATGCAGGGCTTCAAGCCCGAGCTGATGGCCGCATTGCCACCGCAGATGGTGCAGAATTTCAAGCCCGAGCAATTTGCGGCCCTGCCGCCGGCTGCGATGGGTGGATTGAACGAAGATCGATTCCGCGCCCTGCCACCGCAGGCGATGACGGCGTTCAACCCGCAACAGATGGGGGCTGTGCCGCCGCAGGCGATGGAGGCGATGCGCGTCGCGCAATTCAACGTGATTCCGCCAGCAGCCATGCAGGGCTTCAAGCCCGATCAGTTCGCCGCACTTCCGCCCGACGCGATGCAAGCCTTCAAGCCGGCGCAGATGGCTGCGCTACCACCCGCAGCGTTGGCGGGCATGGAGCCTGAACAGTTGCGCGTGTTGCCGCCCACTGCGGCACGTGCGTTGAACCCGCAGCAGATGCCGAATCTGCCGCCGCAGGCCCTGGCCGCGATTCCGCCTGGCGTGTTCAAAGCGCTCACACCCGAGGCAATTGCCGCGCTGACTCCAGAGCAGCGCAACGCGATGCCGCCGCAGGCATTTAATCCGCCGCCGCTCGGGCAACCAGCGACCGCCGCAAACATCGGCAACCTGGTGAACAACCTGAGTGGCTGGAACATCGACAAGGTGCCGCCGGCAGCGTTCGGCGGCATGAAGCCGACTGACGTGGCAAAACTGCCACCCGATGCGTTCTCGGCGATGAACCCGAACCAGGTCGGTGCGCTGCCACCCGCCGCGTTCACCGGTATGAAGCCGAATCAAGTTGAGTTCTTGCCGCCAGAAGCGATGGCGGCGATGAAGCCGACGCAGTTTGGCCAGATGCCACCCGCAGCGATGGCGGCATTGTCGCCAGCGCAGTTCGGTGCGTTGCCACCGTCGGCGATGACGCAGATGAAGCCCACGCAGCTCGGTCAGCTACCGCCTGAGGCCTTCGAGGTGATGAAGCCCACGCAGATGGGTCAGTTGCCGCCAGCGGCATTCACCGGCATGAAGCCGACGCAGATTGACTCGTTGCCGCCGGAAGCGATGTCGGCGATGAAGCCGACCCAGTTGAGTGCGTTGCCGCCCGCTGCGGTGAGCGCGCTAGACCCATCGCAGGTGGCGGCATTGCCACCTGCGGCGCTGACGCAGATGAAGCCGACGCAGGTGGCCGCGCTGCCCGCCGAGGCTGTGGCCGAATTGAAACCGACGCAGGTGGCCGCATTGCCGCCGGCGGCAGTTGGTGGCTTGAAGCCCGATCAGCTGGCTGCGTTGCCGCCAGAGGCGATGACCACGATGAAGGCCAACCAGGTTGGTGCTCTAAAGCCGACGGCCATGGCTGCCCTCGAGCCCGCGCAGGTTGACGCATTGCCGCCGGCAGCTTTCCGCGAAGTCAAGCCAGCACAGGTTGGCGCGCTTCCGGCCGATGCCGTGAAAGCACTCGACCCAGCCCAGATCAATGCGATGCCATCGGCAGCGTTCGGCGGAATGAAGCCCGAGCAGGCACAGCAGTTGACGCCCGAACAGGCGGCGCAAATCAAAGGCCCTGACCTCGCAGCGATGCCACCAGCGGTGCGAACCATCGTCAACAACCTGAAGGGATAACAATAGGTACGCGTTGACAGTTCTGCTGGTCGCCTCGACGTCATAGTGATGTCGGGGCGACCAGCAATCACTGTTGCGACGTTTAGCGCTCGCGACGTCTGGCAAACGCGACGTTCGGCTCTAACCTCGCTGCGATGACTATCGATGACCAAGGTCGCCCCGAGCCGTCGCCTGCGGTTGGTGAGCTCGAGACACTCGTCGGCTTTCTCGAATTCCATCGCGCAACCCTTGAGTGGAAAACTCGGGGTCTCACCGACGAGCAACTTCGTCGCACCACGGCGGCGAGCACGATGACGCTTGGTGGGTTGCTCATGCATGTGGCGTATGTCGAAGATGCGTGGTTCGGTGGTTTGTCAGATGCGCCACGTGTCGCCCCCTGGTCAGAGGTTGACTGGAAGACCGACCCCGATTGGGAATGGCACATCGTGCACACCATGCCCGGTGCCGATGTGCGTGCGCAGTGGAACACCTCGGTGCAGCGATCACGTGACGCGCTCGCTGCCGCTCTGCGACGTGCCGACACCAGCGATCCGCTGGGTTCACTGTCGCAACGCGGTTGGCCGAATGGCGAGCGACCATCGTTGCGTTGGGTGCTCGTGCACATGATTGAGGAATACGCCCGTCACAACGGCCACGCCGATCTGCTGCGTGAAGCCATCGACGGGCAAAGAGGGGAGTAGCGCGGCGAGCTCGCCTACTCGAGCGTGCCGTAGGCGCCGGCTTCGCCTTTGGCGGCTCGCGCAGCGACTTCGGCGACCGCTGCGTCAAGGTCGCAGAGAAACTCTCGGTAGGTGTCGGCGTGCACCGCATTGACGGTGAGATGTATCGATGGGGGAGGCTGCTGGCGATCGACATACCACCCGCGTGCGGCGAGTGTGTCTGCCACGGCGAAGATGTCGAGGGTGGTGTCGGGTGCGGCCCCAATGCACACCAGCGTGGCATCAGGTTCGGCTCGCAGGGTCAGTTGCGGGTGCGCTCGCACGTGAGCCGCTATCGCCATCGCAGTGTCGCGCGCTTCGCGGGTGACACGCAGGTAGCCGTCGTCGCCCAGGTGGTGCAGCACTGCCCACGCTGCGGCAATCGGGCCGCCCGACTTGGTGCCGAGCACGCCCGACGAGCCGTAGAAACCACCCAGCCAGTTGTCGGTCACGAACGCCTGATGTGATCGCAGTTCGCCAGTGCGATACATGATCACCGACGCGCCTTTGGCGGTGTAGCCAAACTTGTGCAGGTCGACACTGATTGACGTGACGCCGTCGACGACGAAGTTCCACGATGGCAGCGACACACCAAGTCGCTCGAGATAGGGAAGCGTCACGCCACCCATGCAGGCGTCAACATGGCAATTCACGCCACGCTCAAGTGCGAGAGCAGCGATGTCGGCAACCGGGTCGACAACACCTTGCGGATACTGCGGGGCTGAGGCGACGAACATCACCGTTTGGTCGTCGGCAGCCGCCCGCATTGCGAGGGCGTCGGCGCGCCAATCGTCGCGCACCGGAACCCTGCGCATCTCTATGCCGAAGTACGCGCCCGCCTTTTCAAACGCAGCATGCGCTGATGCAGGCAGCACCACATTGGGGCGGGTTTTGTCGTGACGAAATTGATCACGAGCGGCCTTCAATGCCATGAGAATGCTTTCGGTGCCACCGCTCGAAAAGAACCCTCGCGCCGAGGCAGGTGCCGCAAGCCATCGCGCCACGATCGCCAGCACATCGCTCTGCATGACCCGCAGCGAAGGGAAGGCATCAACATTGAGCGCGTTCTCGCCCGAGAACCTGCGATAGGCCTCGGTGGCGAGGTCGTGGGCATCAGGCGTGGCGAAGTAGGCGAGCGAGAACACCCGGCCGTCTTTCCACCGCACGTCGTCACGGCGCAACGCTTCGAGTCGAGCAAGTGTTTCGTCAGTTGACCAGCCGTGTGCGGGCAACTCGGGAGCCGACGGGAGAGCGTCGCCGCCAGAGTTGCGATTTCGGCTTGGTTTCATTGGTCATCTCAACTTTACATAACTATGATTATGGGCGCTGACTGGGACGAAGGGGCTCGGTCACGACGGGCTTGGCGGCCTCTAGCAGCCACTTGAGCGCCGCCCTGAAGTCTCGTGTTGTCGGGTCGACACTCGGGTCAAGATCTCGCTCGACATCGGTGATCGCACATTTCAGCACATAGATGCTGTCGCGCAGCGTGTGCAGTTCCTGCCGGGTCATGACCAGCTCATCTTCGCTGAGCCGCAGTTCGCTGGCCCGTTGTCGCGCGACCCAGTCCCATTGACGACAGGCTTGGGTGCAGAACCGCCGTGGCCTCCCCGAGCCCTCGCGAGCCGGCAACGGTGTGCGACACCACTCGCAGCGTGCCCGGCTGTCGTTTGATGATTTCGTCATGACGAAACTCCCGCCGTGAAACTTAGTATGAAGTGCATGGCGCGCGCAGAACTGCCCGCGGCACCATCGCGCCTGTTCGCATCTGACAACGTTGCGGGGGCTCATCCCCTGGTGCTTGAAGCACTCGTGGCGGCCAACGAGGGTCATGCGCTCGCCTACGGCACCGATGCCGTCACACAGCGCGCCGTCGGTGCGTTCAACGAACTCTTCGACCGAGACGTTGCGACGCTCTTCGTGTATGGCGGCACGGGCGCAAATGTTCTCGCGCTTGCTTCGCTCTTGCAGCAAGCCGAATCGGTGATCTGCACCAACTGGTCGCACATCAACGTTGATGAAACCGGCGCACCCGAGCGATTGCTCGGAGCCAAGCTGCTCGACATGCCGTGTCTAGATGGCAAGCTCACGCCAGATCAGATTCGTGCTGCGGCCGGCGCTCGTGGCAACCCGCACCATGCCCAACCTGGTGTGGTGTCACTCACGCAGCCCACAGAGTTGGGCACGCTCTATACGCCCGCCGAAGTGCGCGCGCTCTGCGAGACGGCCCACGAACTCGGTTTGCTCGTGCATATGGATTCTGCGCGTGTCGGCAATGCGACCGCGGCACTGGGCGGCACACGAGCGGCGCTGCGGTCGTTCACCGTCGACGCTGGCGTTGACGTGTTGTCGTTCGGTGGCACCAAGGCCGGCATCATCTTCGGCGAGGCGGTCGTGTGGTTCGACCCCGAGCGTGCACGGCGTGCCGAATACTTGCGCAAGAACCTGACCCAACTACACAGCAAGATGCGCTACATCTCGGCACAATACGACGCCCTGTTGCGCGATGATCTCTTTATCGATCTCGGGCGACGCGCCAACGGTGCGGCACGAGCGCTCTATGACGCCACGTGTCGACACGCCTCGCTCGGCCTCACCACTCCCCCTGCGGTGAACAGTCTGTTTCCCACGCTGCGCGACCCTGCCAAGAGCCGCCTGCAGCAGTGGTCGTTCTTCTGGGATTGGGACCCCGCCGCCCACCAGGTGCGCTGGATGACCGCCTGGGACGTCTCTGGTGACGACGTGGCGAGCTTTGCAGCCGGCGTCGAGGCTGCCCTGCAGGCTTAGCGGCCCGACCCCAACATCTAATTGACTGGTTGGTTAGTTCTGGTCTACGCTCGGCAACGATGAGCCAGCTCGACTTCAAGCATCGCCTCGAAACCGACGACGACTGGATGGCTGAATGGTGCCTGCCGCGGTCTCTCTGACATCTTCTTTGCCCCGCTGGCCGAACGCCCGCAAACGCGTGAACGACGCGAGGCGCGTGCTCGGCAGGTGTGCTTGCAGTGCCCCGTGCTTGAGACCTGCCGCGCGTATGCGCGCGAACACCGTGAATACGGTTTCTGGGGTGGCGAGAACGAAGAAGAACGACACACGGCGGGCTTTCGACTGATTGCCCCCGTCGGCGTGCGCTACTAACCAGCGCGCCGCCACACCGCGCGCCACACCGCGACCGCCACACCGCGCCCGCCACACCGCGGCGCTACCGCTCAGGTCGCCGAGCGACAAGACTGCACTTTGTGCTGAAACCCCTGCTGCACGATGCCGAACACGTGGTGTCTACTGCGTGGCAGCACTTCGCTTCGCTCACCAGCGACCAGCGACAGATCACTGCACTCGAGGAAGTCAGCGCCCACGTCTCGACCAACCGAGTGTTTCGCGTGATCTTCAGCGACCAATCGTCGCTCGTCGCCAAGGTGTCGTCGTACGGGTCGTATTTTCTCTTCGCCGAAGACCACGACCGGCTCGCCCGGTGCTCAGCGCTGCTGCGCCATACTCGCTGGTCTGGCTTTCTGGCCGATGTAGTGAGCGTCGACAAACGGCCCTACACGTGGTACGACGGTCGTCGCTGGTGTGCGTTCTACGGCGAAGTGCAACGTGCCGAGTCGCTGCCGCGCGTTCTGCCGCCAGCCGACGTCGCTGGTCTCGCATGTGAGATCGCTCGATTCCACCATGCGTGCAGCGAGATTGCCCCGGCACTGCCCGCGGTGTCGAATTCGGTGAAAGGCGACGCCATTCACCTTCTTGATCAACTCACGAACCCGTTTGCTACCCGCAACTTTGAGCTTCCGCCCGAAGACATCGGGGTACTCGCTCGCTTCACCCACGAGTTGTTGTTGCACCTCGAGTCGGTGCACTACGACGAGTGGAACAAAATTCCGATTCTGGTGGATTGGAATCTCGGCAACTTCAGCGTCTCGCGTGACGACGGTGGGCTGCGTCTCTTTTCGCGGTGGGATTATGACTGGTTCCGCATTGAATCACGCCTGCTCGACTTCTATTTTCTTTCGCGTGTTTCGTCGAGTACCGGTGACCGCACCTCGTTCACCTACTCACCCCACACGCTCACCGAACCGCGATTCATCGAGTTTGTGCGTGCCTATCACGAGGTGAACCCGCTCACCCGCCGCGACATTGAGTTCTTGCCGTACGCGTACCGCATCTTCATTCTCAACTACGTAATTCGTGAGGGCGCACGGTTCTTTCGCAACGACTTGTGCAGTCAGTTTCGCCGCGACGCGGCGCATGGGTATCTCGAGTCGTCGACCCGCCTTGACCTCACGCCGCTGTTGCGTATCGTCGGCGACTGATGGCGCGGCCGCCCAGCCGCCTCGCGATTTAGTCGAGACGTCTCAGCTCGCGTTTGAAGCGGGCCGTGCGAGCCACATAGTTCTGCGCCCCATAGGCGATGTCTGCCGAGCGGGCGCGGCCTTCTTTGATCACTGCAGGGCTGCCAGCGGCCAACGCACCAGCGGGCACCAGGGTGTCGTTCAACACGACCGAGTTGGCGGCAACGATTGCCC
Source organism: Actinomycetota bacterium (assembly GCA_009927665.1). Classification (GTDB taxonomy): domain Bacteria; phylum Actinomycetota; class Acidimicrobiia; order Acidimicrobiales; family Ilumatobacteraceae; genus F1-60-MAGs027. The sequence continues at coordinate 1,692 of RFMM01000071.1, read as the reverse complement.
CGGTGCATATGCGCGCCCGATGCAGCACGATCGCACCCGAGCTCACTTGGGCACCGTTCTCGATCGTGCACGCCTCGAGATGCGCGAGGTGGCCAATGACGCAGTCATCGCCGACTCGAGTCGGCCACTCAAGTGTGGTGTGAATGACCGTTCCGTCTTGAATGCTCGTGCGGGCTCCGACATGAATTTCACCGTCATCGCCACGCAACACCGCCGTGGGCCACACGCTCGAATTGGGTCCGACGAACACCGACCCAATGATCACCGCATCGGGATGAATGTATGCACTCGCATCAATGCTGGGCGTCTGTGAACCGAGCGCGTAGATGGGCACGAAATAGTTCTACTAGCGTGTGAAGCCCATGGCGCGGCGGTTAGACATTGAGGTCACGAGCACGCGCGACGACGGCTCATTCACTTGGCGTCAGGCTGGTGCGAAAGCCCCGAAAGGTGTCGGGGCCAGCGAGTTGCTTCCTGCCAACTGCAAAGTTGGCGACGTACTGCGAGCCGAGGTTGAGATGGATCTCGACGGCGCCACTGTCACGTCGGTATCGGTCATCAAGCAACGCGAGCGCAACGTCACCCTGCTCGAAATCACCGGCTCGGGCGTCGCCTTTCAGCCCGTCACCGAGGTGTCGACGAACAAGGCCCGCCGTGGCGACAAACGCGGTGACAAACGGGGCGCCAAAGGTGCCCGTGGCGGCCGTGGCGAGCGCGGGGCGCGCCCAGGGCAGCCAGACGGCACCAACGGTGATGGCCGCAACGGTGAGGGCCGCAACGGGGGCAGCCGCCGCCAGTTCACGCCTCCCCCACCGGCGCTGACCAAGCGCCCTCGCCCGACCAGGTTGCGCGCCAAGAGCGAGCACCGCCAGGCAGTGCTTGACGCGCTCAAGCCAGAAGAGCGCGTGCTTGCCGAAGTCGCAATCAAAGGTGGTGTCGGAGCCTTGCGCGTTGCCGTCAAAGAACAGAACGCTCGTCTCACCAAAGAAGGCAAGCCCACCATCAATGCCGGCCCGCTCATCGATCAGATGTTGGAGCTGCTGCCCCGTCTGCGTGTAGCCGAATGGCGCGACACCGTCGATGCCGTAGAGAAGATCATCGACACCGTTGACCTGCGTGACTTGCGCTCGATCGTGGCGCGATCGAACGACGCAACGCTCATGAAAGACGCGTCACTCAACGGCAAGCGCGAAGAATTGCGTTTGGCGCTGAAGCGTCGTGAAGACGAGGCACTCTCTCACTGGCACGAAGATTTGCGAGCGGCTGTCGACGTTGGTCGCATCGTCGCCGCGCTCAACATGTCGGGCAAGCCACCGAAGGCCGGCACGCCACCGTCTGCGGAAATCAAACTGCGACTTGTCGCGCTGACCGTTGAGCAGCTCACCCCCGACGCCACCAGCGATCGTTGGATCGTCGTACTTGAAGCTCTTGCGTTTGCGCCGATTCACAACGATGTGGTTCCGACGGCACTACCGCAGCGGGTGACCCCTGAGTTGACCAAGACCGTGACGCGGCTTGCGCCGCTCATCCCCAAGATCGCGGCCCTCTTCGGCGTGACGGTAGACGCAAAGGCCCGCGCCCCACGGCCTTTGCCGCCAATGCGTCGCGACAAAGACGGCAAGCGCGGCCCCAAAGGCGGCGCACGCAACGGCGACAGCACCAAGCCGGCTGCGCCCGCTACGGCACCAGACG
>RFMM01000203.1 GCA_009927665.1 Actinomycetota bacterium | reverse complement strand
CGGCACCAGACGCCACCGCCACCCAGAACTAGGCTCGCGCGCATGTCAGATGCGCACATCGTCACCTACGAAACCTCGGGCAAAGTTGCCCTTATCACCCTGAATCGCCCCGATGCACGCAATGCGGTGAATGGCGAAGTTGCCTCGGCCCTCGAAGCGGCCATCGACAAAATGGAGTCCGATGACGCCGTCTGGGTCGGCATCTTGAAGGCCAACACCGCAGGTCAAGAACGCCCCGTGTTCTGCGCAGGCGCCGACCTGAAGGCGATCAACTCCGGGAAGGCCGCAGATCTCAACACCAAGCGAGGTGGCTTCGCCGGCTTCGTCTACCGCGAACGCAAGAAACCTGTCATCGTTGCCGTCGACGGCCTCGCCACAGCGGGTGGCTGCGAGATCGTGCTTGCGGCTGACATGGTCGTCGCCAGCACACGAGCAGCCTTTGGTTTAGCCGAGGCCAAGCGCAATCTCATCGCAGGTGCCGGCGGCTTGTTTCGCCTGCCACGCATTCTGGGTCGCAACGTCGCGATGGAAGTCATTCTCACTGGTGAGCCGATTGCCGCCCAACGTGCCTACGAACTCGGCTTGGTGAATCGCCTGTGCGAGCCAGGCAAAGCCGAAGAAACTGCGATGGCTTTGGCTGCGGCAGTGTGTGCATGTGCGCCGATTGCCGTCTGGGAGAGCCGCAAGGTGGTGCTCGCCGCGCACACCGAAGACGACGACACACTCATCAAGATGACGAACGAAGGCTTCGGTCGCGTGTTGCAAAGCGAAGACACGAAAGAAGGCCTTACCGCCTTCATCGAGAAGCGCCCGCCAAATTGGCAGGGCCGCTAGCGCTACAGCCGAGTCGACGCGATCAACAGCCGGGCCGTCAGCCCGTTGCGTTCGTAGAGATTCTTTGTCGCTCGATCGCCGGGCAGTGCCAACGCGTCGAGCCACGCACAACCATGCTCAACGGCAGTCGCACGGGCTGCTGCAACCAAAGCGTCACCGACGCCAACTTGTCGAGCGTCAGCAGTTACGAACATTCGTGTAATCAGGGCATGTCGAGCGCCATCAGATGGCACGAACTCAAGTGTTGCAAAACCAATGCAGTGCTCGTCAGCCACCGCCACCACGGTCGTGCCGCGAGGCGGTTGCATCACAGCATCTGGATGTGTTGCAAAGAATTCTTGCGATCCGCGAACTTCGCGGGCTTCGTGTCGGGCTTCAACTTCCAACTCTTGACACGTGGCGAGGTCGCTACCTCGCGCAATACGTGTCGAGAAGTTCACTCGCTGCGACTTCCAAATCGCTTGCCAACTTCGCGAGTGCCGAGACGTACGGTCATTTCGCCGAGTGTGCGCAATTGACTTAGGCGCTGTGCGAGCGTCGCATCTCGCCCGACGCCGATATCGCCGATGCGTTGCACAATCTGTTGTGAGACCACGATTGGCAGCCCAATAAGCGCTTCGGCAATCGCCTTGGCGCTGGCCACTCGTTCGTTGGTGGAATCAGCCATCGTTAGCCCTGCGACGCGCGATTCCTACGCCACCGGAAACTTCGGGCACAAGTCGTGATCGACCGGGCACTTCGGAGCCGACTTGCGCACGAGCAAGAAACACTGCTGACAGTGGTCTTCGTCGGGACGACGCGGCTGAATCAGCGGCGTGCCATCGGTGCTGTCGTCGGCTTCAGAAACTGGTTCTTCACCCTCGGGTGCGAAGTCGTCGCTGGTGCGCAGCTTGTCTTCAAGAATCTTGAGAAGGTCTTCTTCTTGATCGTCTGCTGTTGCAAGTTCGTTTTCATCTTCATCTTCGCGTGACTTGCGACGCGGGCGTTCTTCTTCAGAGTCATCGAGGTTGAGTCGTTCGTCGTCAGTTGGCAAGGTCTCGCCCGTTTTCGCCTCGCCGGCAGTGTCGTCATCATCGATGACATCGACATCAACATCAGCGACATCTGCGTCGGGCGCGTCACTCTCGACATCGTCGATTTCGTCGGGGTCAACCTCAAGCCCTTCGAGGTTTTCGAGCTCATCGGGGTCGATGCCCTCGGGCGCTAGGTCGTCTGGGGTCTCGTCGGGTGCTTCGTTGTCGTCGCTCATTATCGGGCGCGAACCTTAGCCGATTTCTCTGTGAAGCGGGCGAATCGGCGCGAGACCACCGTCACCCCCCGCCTGGGGCGCTACCGAGGGCTTGAGCGACGCTGTTCGCTGCGGCGTTCAGATTCAAGGCGCTCAAGGGTGGGGGCCTCGGTGGTGAGGTAGGTCATGGCGTCTGCCACCGCCCGATGACCCGCCTGGGTAGCGATCAGCCGATGCATCTCGAGCACCACACGTCGATACGCCGGGTGGCCTTGGGGCGAAGACCGCAACTCGAGCATGTGCATGGCCTCACGGGCATTGAACTGCATCACATAACGCAAACGGTGGGCCATTGAAACGGCGTACGCCGCTTGCTCTGCATACTCAGGTCGCAGCAGCTCGTACAGCTCGCGTGAGCGCTGCATTGCCTCGTCGAAGGTGGCTGCCCCGCCGGCTTCATCAATGAGCTCAGGGCGGGCGTAGCCGTGGTGTGGGGTCAGCCGTTGCCATTCGATGGTGAGCAATCGATGACGTTGCAGGTCGCGAAACGCGCCGTAGTCGCCGAGCACGTCAAAGCGATACGAGAGCCGCTCGAACGCTCGACCGGGTTTGTGGCGACGATTGCCACGTTGCCCGACGTAGGCAGAGATGAGCTCGACCTTCTGCGCATGCGAGAGCGAGCGCACTCGTTCGAGTAGCTGGGCCTCAGGCAGGTGCGACGACGAATAGCAGATTGCTGCCAAAAGCTTGTTCTCGCCATCAGGATCGAAATCAGTAAGCGACACCTCGGGTGCGTCACTCGGTTCAACGATGCCGAAATGTTGGTCGACGAGTTCGGCGGTGTTGGCTGCATTGTCTGCCAGATACGTTGTCCACGCACCACCGCGGTCAGGCATGTCGACACGACGCAAAAACGTGGGGATCACCTTGCGCAACTCGACCAGCATCATGTCGGCGTAGGCGCGAGCCTCAGGCAGCGGATGCGCGCGCATCCGCAAGAGCAACGCCTCATAGCCCTGGCCGGTGCCGTAGATGCCGACATTTGACAAGCAGGCTGCTGGCAAGACACCGCGCACGGCATCAAGCGCCTTTGCGCGAGTCGCCTGGCGGTAAATGAAGTCTGAATCAGTCTCGGCGCGCGGAACAGTTGACCGCACGTGGTCGGTCACGAGGCCGACCAGTTCTGAGTACGTGTCGAACATGCGGTCCATGTCACCGACATATCGGGTTCCGAACGGGCCTGTCAAGATCTCGGGGTCTCGGTAATAGCGGTATCGACCACCGAGGCGGGCGTCATAGGAGATATAGCGAGTGCTCTGTTCGAGATACGACATCAGGCGACCCCACTCGAGAATCTTGGTCAGCACGTTCGAGGCTTGCTCGCACGCCAGGTGAACACCGCCGAGTTGAGCAACAGAGTCGTCGCCGTACTCAACAAAGATGCGCTCATACAATTCTTCTGCGCGGTCGACACCGACGGTGGCATCAATGGTTTCGTCACCCGACAAGTCGAGGTCGCCAACGAACTCGTCGAGAAACAACCGTCGCAGACTCTTTGCGGTGCGGCTGTAGCGAGCAAAGAGCGCGCCTTTCACCACCTCTGGCAAGTTGACGAGGGCGAACACCGGCAGGTCAAGATTGCTGAAGTATCGACGCAATATCGCCGATTCATCGGCGTTGAACTGCTCAGGAACGTAGACCGACACGAGTGCCGATACTACGAAACGTCGGCTGTGATTTAGAGCACCCCTGCAGGAACATCGCCGTTTCCGAACGATTCACGCACTGCGCTTTGCAGTTCGGCACGAGTCCAGAGATCAATCACCGTCATCGCCATGATCTTGGCGCCATCGAGCACTGCCTTGTCGGCTTCCTTCGACTTCGTGTAGTCAGCGAACTGCGGCGAATGCAGCGAGACACCCCGTGGCGCAACCGCCAGCATCGGATGAATCGATGGGGTCAAGTAACTCACGTTGCCCATATCGGTAGAACCGCCGCCCGTACCAGGCATATATGCCGACGTGAGAGCGCGACCAAGTGACGTCGAGTTGGCCGCATAGGCGTCGAGCAACGGAATGCTGTCGACGATGTCGGCGTAGGCATGGGTGTCCCACATCATCTCGACACGACAATCTGCGGCCTTGGCTCCGGCTTCGAGACACGCTGCAACGCGCATCTTCAGCGGCTGCAGTGTTTCGATGGTGTCGCTGCGCACGTACCAATCCATCTCGGCTTCCCGCGGCACAATGTTGGGCTTCTCCCCTGCCTTGGTGAAAATGCCATGCACTCGTTCGGTCGGTCGAATGTGTTGACGCAACGCTGCGACGTTCATGTAGCCCAACACGGCCGCGTCGAGGGCATTTCGACCAAGGTGTGGTGAAACGGCCGCATGAGCGGCTTGACCGTAATAACGAACAACCGCTTGCTGAATGGCGATGGCGTTCATGCGCGCCAAGTCGCGGTCGGCCGGATGAATCATCATTGCCGCATCGACACCTTTGAACGCACCGGCACGCGCCATTTCAACTTTGCCGCCACCGCCCTCTTCTGCTGGTGTGCCCATCAACGTGAGTCGCCCGCCCGCGTCGTTCGCTACGCCTGCGAGCGCAAGCCCTGCCCCGAGGCCGGCCGCAGCGATGATGTTGTGTCCGCATGCATGACCGATTCCGGGCAATGCGTCGTATTCGAGCAGCACAGCAGCATTGAGCCCGCTCGTGCCGACAGTGGTCTGAAACGCGGTGTCGATGCCGTAGGCCTTGCGTGACACGGGCAAGCCGGCTCGGTCGATCGCGGCAGTCAGCAGCTCGTGGGCAAAGTGTTCTTCGAAGTTGAGTTCCGGATGCGCGTGAATCTCGTGACTGGCCGTGAGGAGATCGCCCGCGCGAGCGTCGATGTCAGCGCACGCTCGTGCCTTAAGTTCTGCAATCTGTTGTTCGTCAAGTGCCATGCAGGGCAGGCTAACGAACCCGCTCTCATCACCATCGTCGCTGTCGCCCTGCCCTGC
>RFMM01000176.1 GCA_009927665.1 Actinomycetota bacterium | reverse complement strand
GCGTCGGTAGGCTGACAGGGTGCGTAGCGCAATCACGATTGTCACCATCGTCGTCAATGTCATTTCAATGATCGGAATGATCGTCGGGGTGCTCCTGCACAGCGGCCGTGGCGGTGGATTGTCAGACATGTTCGGCGGCGGTGGGGCAGCAGCCCTTGGATCAGCGGCGGCTGAACGCAATCTGAACCGCATCACCACCGTGCTTGCCCTGGTGTGGATGTTCACGGTCGCCGCACTCGGCATCTTGCTCGCTTCTTAACGGCTCTCTCGCCTGCATTTCAACCAGATAGGTTGAGTAGCCGCAACCAGGTCGAAGTGGCGAAATTGGCAGACGCACCAGCTTGAGGGGCTGGCGCTCGAAAGGGCGTGGGGGTTCAAGTCCCCCCTTCGACACCAGAGAGCGGCGAGACTTGTGGCCATGTCAGGCAGACGAGGTCGTGATGCGTAAGACCAAAGTGATCGCCACGTTGGGGCCGGCGACGGCGACGGCCGAAATGATCGATGCGCTCGTGAGTGCTGGTGCCGATGTGTTGCGGATCAACTGCTCGCACATCACGACCTCCGACTTGCGCGAACGAATCGCACTGATTCGCGCAACGCGATCTGATGTTGGCGTGCTCGTTGACATTCAGGGTCCGAAACTTCGTTATGCAGGCGATCCTCGCGAGTTGCGTGAAGGCGAAACAGAGCGTTTCGGCTTCGTTGAACTTGGGTTGCCAGAGGCTCGTGGCGGAGCGGTAGGTGGATTAGCGACCGGTCAGCGACTGTTGATGGACGATGGCCGGCTCGAGGCCGTGATCGAGGTCATCGCAAACGACCATCTCGTGGCGCGCGTGGTGCGAGGCGGGCTGTTGCGCACCAAGAAGGGTGTGAATTTACCCGACACCGAGGTGGGCGGCAGCGTGCTGTCAGACAAAGACCGCGCCGACCTCGAGGTGGTGAAAAGGGAGAACGTGGAGATCGTTGCGGTGTCGTTCGTGCAGCGACCGAGCGACATTGACGAAGTTCGCGGCATCATCGGCCCTACTGCTCAGGTGTTTGCCAAGATCGAACGGCCACAAGCGCTCGAACGAATCGATGACATCTGTCGAGTGAGTGACGGCGTGATGGCTGCCCGCGGTGATCTGGGTGTCGAGCTGCCGTTTCAAATTGTTCCGGCAGCGCAACACAAAATCGCCCGAACTGCCCTTCGCCACGGCGTGACCTCGATATGTGCCACCGAGATGCTCGAATCGATGATCACCTCGACTCGCGCCACGCGAGCCGAGGTTGCCGACGTAACCGGGGCAGTACGCGATGGTTTTGACGCCGTCATGCTGTCGGGCGAAACCGCGGTGGGCGCTCACCCTTTGCGTGCGGTCGAGGTGATGGCAGCGATCTGCGAGGCAGCCGAGCGCGACGTGACGTTGCCGGTCGTGTTTGCCGACGCCAACCCCGAGACGGCTGCGGTGACTGCTGCCGCCAGTTCACTGGCCCGACGTATCGGCGCCGACTGTTTGTTGTCGCTTACCTATACCGGTTATTCAGCACGATTGCTCGCGGCCTGTCGACCAGGAGCCGCGATCATCGCCGCGACACCCACCGAGACGGCGGCACGCAAGCTGAAGGTGGCGTGGGGTGTCTACCCGGTGGTCTCGGCGCGTGACCCCGATGTCGAGGTATCGATCGGCAATGCGTTGGCCGTTGCCCGCAATAAGGGATATGTACAAAGCGGTCATCGAGTCGTTGTTTGCGCTTCGCGTCTCAGCCCCCGTTCAGATGCAGATACCATCTGGCTGCACACCGAACCATGAACCGCGCACATTTCACCTCATTTCAAGAGTCAACTCGCGAAGATTGGGCCGTGATCATGGATCACCTGCCCGATACCCAAAACATGGTCGCTGAGAACGCCCTGCATCTCTTGGGTCTGCTGGCAACCGACCATGGTGGGTTTCCGGTAACTCGCCTTGAGCATTCTCTGCAGACTGCGACTCGTGCGCAACGTGACGGTCGCGACGATGAGTACGTGGTGTGCGCGTTGCTGCACGACATCGGTGACACCTTGGCGCCCTATAACCACCCCTATATCGCATCAACGATGGTGAAGCCGTTCGCCAGCGAAGCCAACCATTTCATGGTTGCCCAGCACGGCATCTTTCAGGGCTACTACTTCTGGCACCACATCGGCCTCGATCGCAACGCACGCGAGGCGTTTCGTGAGTCTCCGCATTTTGAGTACACCGAGGAATTCTGCGCCAAATACGACTCGCCGGCTTTCGACCCTGACTACCGCAGCGAGCCTCTCGAGCACTTTGCGCCGCTCGTGCGCAGCTTCTTTGCCGACCGTCGTCGGCCGAAATGACCTTCATCGAGTCGCGCTCGTCTACGGGCCAGCGCACGAGAGTTCGGTGGCGCAACTGGGCTGGCAGTGTGACGGCATCACCCGAGCGGGTGGTTCGCCCTACGAGTGTGAGCGAAATTCAGCGACTCGTCACAGAGTCGCCGCAGCATTGGCGCATTCGAATGGCGGGCAGCGGTCACAGCTTTACGCCGATCGTGCCCAGCGACCACCTGTTGCTCTTGCCGCACGATTTCTCTGAAGAACTCGGTATCGACTCAAAACGTATGGTGGCCCGAGTGCCAGCGGGCATGGTGTTGCACGAAGTGAACCTGCGGCTCGCGGCGGCTGGCTACGCGCTGGCCAACATGGGTGACATCACTGCCCAGACTGTTGCTGGGTCGATTTCCACGAGCACACACGGCACCGGTGTGGGATTCACCGGTTTGGCAGGTCAAGTTGCCGGGTTCTCTCTGGTCACGGCCACGGGGGATTGGTTGCATTGTTCGCCAGATGAAAACACCGAGGTGTGGCGCCTTGGTCGCGTATCGCTTGGCGCGCTCGGCATTCTCACGCATGTCGACATGCGCATCGTGCCGGCGTTTCGCTTGCGCGCTGTCGAAGAGCCGCGGCGCCTTGACGAGGTGCTCGACAACTTTGACTCGATCACAGAGAGATCCGATCACTTTGAGTTTTACTGGGTGCCGCACACCCGCTGGGCGTTGACCAAACACAACACTCGAACCGATGAGCCGGCGATCCCACGCTCTGCATTCAGCAAATGGCTCGGCAAGACGGTGCTAGAGAATTACGCGTTTGGTGCGGTGTGTGCCGTAGGTAAGGCCGTGCCATCACTGATTCCCCGTTTGGCGACCGCGCTGCCATCATCTGGTCGCCAAGAGTTCGTCGAAGCGAGTCACGACGTGTTCGCCACGCGACGTCTGGTGCGGTTTCACGAGATGGAATATTCGATTCCGCGAGCGGCACTGCCGTCAGCGTTGCGCAACATCGTGCAGATGGTTGAACGCGAACAGTTCAAGGTGAGCTTTCCGGTGGAGGTGAGGGTTACGGGCGCCGACGACGTGGCACTGTCGACCTCGTTTGGTCGCGAATCGGCGTACATCGCGGTGCATATGTACAGGGGCATGCAGTACGAGGCCTACTTTCGCAGGGTTGAAGAAATATTGGCTCCTCTTGACGGTCGCCCGCACTGGGGCAAGTTACACTTTCAAGGTGCTGAAACGTTGCGCAAACAGTATGCGCTCTCTGATCACTTCGTCGCGTTGCGCGCCGAACTCGACCCCGAACGACGTTTCCTCAATTCGTACGTCGAACGTGTACTTGGCGCGTAAGTTCTGAACGATTTTCTGCAACTGGGCATTGCCCAGCCTTTGGCGGCGTCGCTTGCGCGCCGAGAAATCACCGCGCCGACCGAGATTCAGTCGTTGACCGTGCCGCCCGGCTTGACCGGCAAAGACATCTGCGGCAAAGCTCCGACGGGTTCGGGTAAGACGATTGCCTTCGGTTTGATTCTGGTCGAGCGCCTGCGCGATCACACCGCTGGTCGGCCAAGTGGGCTGGTGCTCGTACCCACGCGTGAGCTCGCCCAGCAAGTGCAGCAAGAGATTCATCTTCTCGACGTTGACCGAAAGTTCTTCACGACCTCGGTGTTCGGTGGTGCCGGATATGGTCCACAAGTGCAGCGGCTACGGCGCTGCTCAATCGTCGTGGCCACCCCTGGACGTCTCGAAGACCTGATGAAGCGTCGAGACATCGACCTGCGAAACGTACGAATGGTGGTAATTGACGAGGCTGACCGAATGGCCGACATGGGTTTCTTGCCGAGTGTGAAGCGCATTCTTGACAAGGTGCCTCGCGAACGGCAGATGCTCCTGTTTTCCGCCACGCTCGATGGAGCAGTGGGCAGCATCGTAAGGGACTATCTCAACAACCCGTTGCAGCTCGCCACCAAGAGTGTCGAGGCAGAGCCAGATATCGAGCATGTCTTTGAAGTTCTCGTGCGTGCTGATCGCGCGGCTCGAGTGAGCGAGCTCGTGAGCGAGCATGGAAGCATCATTGCCTTTTGTCGTACCAAGCACGGTTCAGATCGGTTCGCCCGGCAGCTCGAATCTCTTGGTGTTCGCTGTGCAGTGATTCACGGCAATCGCTCGCAGGCACAACGCCAGAACGCCCTGCAAGACTTTCGTCAAGGCCGAGCAGACGTGCTGGTGGCGACCGACGTCGCGGCACGTGGAATTCACATTGATGATGTGCCGTGCGTCGTGCAGTGCGACCCGCCTGACGACCCGAAGGACTACGTGCATCGAGCCGGACGTACGGGTCGTGCAGGCGCCCGGGGCGTGGTGGTGTCGTTCGCTGAGCCCTCGCAGAAGCGATCGGTGCAACGCGACATGCGCTCAATTGGTGTTGAAGTGCAATGGCGAGAAGGTTCGACCACTTCGCCGCATCGCGAATCAACAGCTGTCGCAGCAGCGACCACGCCGAAAGCTGGTCAGACAGACGCTGCAACGACGCCGCGGCGTCGACCTGGCGAGCTTGGCTGGCTATAACCCTGCGGTCGCGCGTTAGCGCAGTCGCGACCGAGCGTTAACGCTGTCGCAACCGAGCGCTGTACCGCTTTCGGGAGAAAATTTCGCTACGGCCCAAAGACGATGTCATACGGGCGCACCGGCGTGCGCGGTAACTCGCGACCGGTTGCGGCTCGAATCGCAGCCACGATTGCTGGGGTCACCGAAATGCATGGCGGTTCACCGATACCTTTGGCGCCAAGGGGTGCCTGCGGCTCGGGTTCTTCGATCATGGTTGCGATGACGTCGGGTGCATCAAGGGCGGTAGGCAGCAGATAATCGGTGAATGACGGGTTGCGCATTTTTCCGTCGCGGAGCACGATTTCTTCCATCACCGCCAAGCCAAGACCCTGTGCGATGCCGCCTTCGATCTGACCGATGGCGGCCAGTGGGTTGAGCACCCGACCCACGTCTTGCGCCGTTGCCACTTGCACCACTTTGACGAGGCCGAGCTCGGGGTCGACATCGACAACTGCGCGATGCGCGACGAAGGCGAAGGCAACGTGACAATTGCCTTGACCGTTCTCATCGAGCTCTTCGGTCTTGCGATGATGGTGTTCGAACGTTTCATCGAAACTGAGCCCCCGCGATGCGTCAGTCACCGAGATGCGCAGCGAGCCCAAGGTGTCTACGACGTCAGTGCCGTCAATGGCGAGACGCAGAGGATCGAGCCCGTGTTGCCCTGCAACGGCCGCGAACAGTCGCTCGCGCACCAGTCGACAAGCGCCGTCGACTGCGCCACCGCTCATCCAGGTTTGGCGTGATGCTGACGTGCTGCCAGCGCTGCCGATGTCGGTCGAGATTGGCTCAAGCAGCACCGTGTCGACACCCAGCACGCTGCGGGCGATCTGCTGCGCGAGCACGACGAAGCCCTGACCAACTTCGGCGGTCGCAAACTGCAGGGTTGCCACACCGTTCGCGAGATGACAGCGAGCTGTGGCGTAGTCGTCAAAGCCTTCGGAATACATGAGGTTCTTGATCGAAACACCCCAGCCGACGCCACGTCGAATGTTGGCGCGCTGTGCAGTGAGGCCCGAACCGCCCGGAATCTCTAGCGGGTCGGGTGCGACGGCAAGTGCTTCGGGCATCGGCAGGGCGGCAGTTTCGCGAATGCATCGCTCGACTGGGGCCACACTCTCGACCACTTGACCGGTGATGAGTTTGTCGCCGGTGCGCATCGCGTTTTTAAGACGAATGTCGACCGGTGACAGCCCGCAGGCGGCGGCCAGTTTGTCCATCTGTGATTCGTGGGCGAAGCAAGCTTGCACGACGCCGAAACCGCGCATGGCGCCACACGGGGGATTATTGGTGCGAACGGCGTAGCCATCGACTGTGGCGTTTTCGCAGCGATAAGGACCTTGCACGTGAGTGACCGCGTTGATCAACACCGCTGATGAGGTTGATGCGTAGGCGCCGCCGTCGAGCACGAGTCGTGATTCAACACGTCGTAGCGTGCCGTCACGATCGGCATGGTGACGCATGAAGATCGTCGCCGGGTGTCGATGAATATGGCCGTAGAACGACTCTTCGCGACCGTACTGCATCTTGATCGGTCGCTTTGTTACCAATGCGAGCAGGCAACAGTGCACCTGCAGGCTGATGTCTTCGCGTCCACCAAAAGCGCCGCCAACACCGCCAAGTGTCAGTCGCACTCGCGAAGGATCAAGGTTCAGGCATGCGGCAATCTGTTTTTGGTCTTCGTGCAACCACTGGGTGGCAACGAACAGTTCAACACCGTGTCCATCGTCGTCGGGTAGCGCGAGTGCGGCTTCGAGACCGAGAAACGCTTGATCTTGCATACCGATTTCGTAGGTTCCTTCGACGACGATCTCGCCCACGAGGTGCTGGTCACCGCGCACGATGCGCTGCCGACGAATCACGTTGCCGTCGGGGTGAATCGCGGCGCGCGTGAGATCGATGGCAGCCTCTGCGTCTGTCAGCGGGGTGAGAACTTCATAGTCAACGACGATGGCTTCCAGTGCTCGCCGTGCCGTCTCGGGATGGTCGGCAGCGACTGCGGCGACTGGTTCGCCTGCATACCGCACGTAGTCGCGAGCGAAGACTGGCTGGTCGCTCGCGATCAGCCCGTAGGTGAGCTTGCCTGGCACATCGTCGGCGGTTACGACCGCTGACACACCGTTGATGGCAAGAGCGCCCGATGTGTCGATGCGTACGATGCGGGCATACGGGTGCGGGCTACGCAGCGTCGCACCCCACAGCATGTTGTCGGCCCATGCGTCTGACGAAAACGCAAAACGACCTTGCGCCTTGGGCAGACCGTCGGGTCGAAGTGCAGACGTGCCAAGTGCGCCATGTCGCGACCGGGTCGAACGATCGGTCGTGGTGCCTGTGCTTGCTGAGATGGTGGTGTTTGGTGAGGTAGCCATGTCAGCTCGCATCTGCCGCTCGCGCATCGCGAACCTGACGCACCGCCTCGAAGATGCGACCGTACCCCGTGCAACGACAGATGTTGCCACTAATGGCTTCTTTGACCTCGAGATCGGTTGGCGTCGGATTGCGATCGAGCAAATGGTGCACCGCCACGATCAGACCTGGCGTGCAGAAACCACACTGCACGCCTCCTGCGTTGACGAATGACTGCTGCACGTCAGTAGGTTCGCCGTCGTTTGCCAGACCTTCCACCGTCACGATGTCAGCGTCGACGGCGGTGGCAGCCATCACGAGACACGAACACACTGCCTCGCCATCCATGATCACGGTGCACGAACCGCACTCACCTTGTTCGCACGCACCCTTGGTGCCGGGCAAGCCGAGTCGTTCACGCAAGACGTAGAGCAAACTCTCGCCGGTCCACGCGTCACGAATCTCGTGGTCGACGCCGTTTACCCGCAAACGATAGAACTCGTTGCTCATCAGCGGTTGCCTCCGTGGTGTACAGCAGCGCCAGCAGCAGCCCGCAACAGCAACCGCTGTGCCAGCACCGAGATGGCATGCCGTCGGTAGGCGGCCGTCGAGCGATGATCGTCAATCGGCGAACATTCAGCGGCGGCACGGGCGCCAAACTCTTTCGCTAGGGCTCACTGACACTCGGGGTGCCGATCAGTGAGGTTTCGCTCGCCAGCCAGGCCTCGGCAGCCCGGGTGCGCACCACCGTTGGTGCGACGGCGCCCAACGCGAGCCGCACTGCACCTGCGGCCGCGTCGTGCACGAGACACGCAGATGCTGCCGAGATCACCATGGCGTTGCGTGTGCCGACTTTTGCGTACCCCTGAAAGCCGGTCACGAGAGGCACCGTGACCGCGACGATGAGTTCGTCGGTGTGACGTGCGTTGCGTTTGACCCCGATCATGAAGTCGTGCACCGAGACATCGCGACTGCCATCATGCGAACGCAGATGCACAACCGCATCGAGCGCGCTCACTACAGGTAGACCATCGCCCGCTGGCGAACACGTGCCGAGGTTGCCGCCAAGCGAGCCTGCGGCACGAATCTGGGGCGACCCAACGGTGCGTGCAGCTTCAGCAAGGGCGGGCACATAGTCGCAGAGCGGTGCGCGTTCCATCTCGGCATAGGGGACTCCGGCGCCAAGACGCAAGGTGTTGGATTCTTCATCGACGTGCCACCGACGCAACTCGGCAACTCGCCGCAGTGACACAACGTCTTCGATTTTCGTTCGGTTGAGGTTGACTTCGACCATCAGGTCGGTGCCGCCTTGAATCAGACGTGCGAGCGGGTTGGCGCGCAGCGCCGCGAGTGCCTCGTCGACGGTGGTGGCGTTGGTGATGCTCATGCGGTGATACTCACTGGAATGGTCGCCAGTCGGCGAAGGCATCAATCATCGCTCGTACGTCACCCAGGGGATACAGAATCGGGCACGTCGCGCCATTGCGCAAGTAGTGGGTGACCTGAGCTCGGGCGTCAGCGGGTGTGCCACTCGCCGTCAGCATCTGCACGATCTCGTCGGGCACATGTTTCGACGCAGCAACCACTTGTTCGTGGGTCGCGGGCCACGTGAGCACGCTGCCCACCTTGTCGAGCAACGACTGCGGCACGCCAGATGCCTTCATGATGTGCGGTTGTTGACCGAGGTATTGGGTGACCATGAGACGCGCCATATCGAGCGCAGTCTTGCGATCTTCATGCACGCTGCAGACCACCAACTGTGGGCGATCGATGTTGTCGAGCGATCGGCCGCTCTTGGCAGCACCAACGCCGAGGGCCTCGATGGCCTTGGTGTTGTATTCGGGTGAGACGAGATAGTTGAGCACGACGCCGTCAGCGATTTCACCCGTGAGTTCCATCATCTGCATGCCAGTCGCACCGATGTAGATGGGCACATTCTTCGGGCGACGCTCTTGATACACGTAATCGAGCTCGACGCCATCGAGGTGCACGAACTCGCCGTTCATGGTGACGGTTTCGTTGTTGAGGAGAGCACGCACCGCCGTGACGATCTCGCGCATTGCGCGTAATGGCTTGGCTCGGTCGATTCCGACTTTTTTGGCGAGCGGGTCCCACCATGCGCCAATACCCAGCAACACACGACCAGGTGCGAGATCGTCAAGAGTGCTGAACGTAGCGGCGAGACGGGCGGGGTTTCGGCTCCAGCAGTCGACGACTCCCGAGCCCACCTTCAGGTTGGTGGTGACGGAAGCAAAGGCAGCCATCGGCACGGTTGCCTCGCGTACGAGCCGGCTCTCTGCCTGCCAGACGGCCTCGAAGCCGCGTTGCTCGGCGTAGCGGGCGAATTCCATGCCCTCACGAATGGGGTGGGCGTCTTGCAGGTACAACGCCATACGGGCGGTGCCGTTGGCGTGCACCGCCGAATAGGTGGGGTAGGTCGTCGACTTCATGGTCACAGGTTCTCCATTCGCTGGTGCAGTTTCGCGGCGGCCTCGCGTGCTTTGGCGCGAACTTCGTCTTCGTCGACCAGCGTCGTGGTGCCAGCGTCGACGATGACGCGATTGTCGACCGTTACGCGCTCGACGCGCATTCCGGTGGTGAAGGCGGCATGCCAGGGTGAGTCGGCAGCGGGGTAGCGCCACACCACCTGGTCGTTGAGTGATTCGGGGAAGGCCTGTCGGGCGTTCTGCATCCAGGCCGCGACGACATCTGGAGTCGCATTCGCGTCAAACTCGCGCAGGCGCACGTAGGCCAGTCGTGATTCTTCGGCCATGTCGCTACCGATTCCGTCAGAGCCAAGCAGCACCTTGTTTGGTCTCGTCGTGGGTTGGGCGTAACCAACGCCATTGTTCATGTTCGACCGCGGGTTGTGTGCGATTCGTCCGCGCAACGGGCGGTCGAGGTGAACCGTGTGTACGAGCAGCCAGTCGTCAGTGGCGTGCGATTCGAGTCGTGCTCCGGCTGCGCGGTCATCGACGGCTTCGGCCACGTGTACATGCACACCGACGCCATGTTGCTTTGCGAGCGCGGTGGCGGCCGCAATCGTCTCATCGCTGCAGGTGAAGGCGGCGTGCAAACCGACCATGCCGCGCTTTCCTTCGCGCAGGTGCCGATCGCACTCGTCTAACCCGGCTTGTGCTGATTTCGTCATGACGGAAAGCGGCGACACCTTCTCGTGCAACGAGCCATCGTCGGCCCATCGATCGGTGGCGCCGTAACACGCATTGACTCGCACCCCAACTTCACTGCATGCGCGGTCGATAGTGGCGAGCGAGCCTTCAATGGCACGCGGTGATTCGTGGTGGTCGATGATGCATGTGGTGCCTGCGAGCGCGGCTTCGAGGGCTCCGAGTTTTGCTGACCAATAAATCGTCTCAAGGTCATGTGCCGCATCTAGCCGCCACCACACGAGCGACAACATGTCGGCAAAGCTGCGCGCGGTGCGCTTGGGGCCGGGCATGCCGCGCGCCAACGCCGAATACAGGTGGTGATGGGCGTTGACGAGCCCTGGCGTGGCGCTCGAGGTCGACGAAGTGTCGGCGAAGGCAGTCGAACGTGCGGTGGTCATCAATGCGATCTCAGTCGTCATCGCTCGTGCTGCGACGCATCGGCAGTTGGTTTCGCCAAACGCCATCGAGTTCATGCAATGCCTTGGCGACAGCACCAGCGGTGGGCACCAGGCCGATTTCGCCCACACCCTTGATGCCATATGGCGCATTGGGCTGAGGAGATTCGACCAAGAGCACGGTCATCGGTGGCACATCTTTGGCCCGCAGAATGCCCAGTGATCGCAGCGTCATGTTGGTGGGGAAGCCCGTTGCCGGGTCGTGGGGGAAGTCTTCGGTGAGCGCATACCCAAGGCCCATGTGAATGCTGCCCTCAATCTGCCCCTCGCACAGCGTTGGATTGACGGCTCGACCAACGTCGTGTGCTGCGATGACGTGCTCGATCTTGCCCGACTCGCGGTCGATGATGACGAGTTGTGTGGCATAGCCGAATGTCGAATGAATGATCGGGTTGACGACCTTTGGATCGCCGAGCTTGGTGGTCCAATCGACGCGATATTCGCCAACGTGGTCGACGCCCCGTGTGAGACCCGCTGCCAGTGCGTTGCGACATGCGTCTTGCACCGCACCTGCACCCATCAACGTGCCGCGTGAACCAGTGGTCTGACCAAGACCTAGCTCGCGAGTGGTGTCAACCACGACGCGCACACGGTGCTCATCGATTGGCAGGTGGCTGCCGAGTTCTTCGATCGCCACCTGCATCGCCACGGTGTTGATGCCTTGGCCCATTTCGGTCCACCCATGGCGCACTTCCAGCGTTCCGTCGTGCTCGATGCGCACGACGGCTCGTGTGATCTCTTTGAAGCCGTTGCCGAGGCCGCTGTTCTTTAACCCGAGACCGAGCCCCACCGCCTTGCCGCTCGCACGTGCCGCGTCGTAGTGCGGCTTGATTGCATCGAGACACGCCAGGGCGCCATTGCAGCCGTCGTCCATCACTTGGCCAGGGCCCCAGATCATGCCGGGGCGAATCACGTTGCGACGACGAATCTCCCATGAGTCGAGGCCAACTCGTTCAGCGAGTCGATCGAGCATGCCCTCCATTGCGAATTGAGCTTGGTTTGCACCGAAGCCACGAAACGCGCCACCGACCGGGTTGTTGGTGCGCACTGCAATTGACTCGACGTCAATCGTCGGCAGGTGATACGGCCCACTGGCGTGGCCCGCCATGCGTTCGAGCACCTTCATTCCGACGCTTGCATAGGCGCCTGAATCGCCGACTGCTCGCACCCGAAGTGCGGTCAATGTGCCCTCGGCGTCGCAGGCGAGTTCATAGCTCATGCGAATGGGGTGTCGCTTGGCATGCATCAGCAAGCTCTCTTCGCGCGACAACACGCATTTGACGGGCGCGTTGATCAACCATGCGGCAAGAGCGGCGTGCGCCTGATTCGACATGTCTTCTTTGCCGCCGAAGGCTCCACCATTGGTGATGAGTTCAACCGTGACGTGGTCGTTCGGCAACTTCAGCACGCGGGCGATGTCATTGCGGTCATCCCACACGCCTTGGCCGCCCGAATACACGTGCAGGCGTCGAGCGTCACCGACACCCGACGGCACCGCCAACGTCGCTTCTGGTTCGAGAAAGGCGTGCTCAATTCTCTGCGTTTGAAAGGTTTCGCGCACGACGTGTGCACTGCTTGCGAGTGCCGCATCAACGTCGCCACGCTGATAGGTGCTGGTGCTGAGCACATTGTCTTTCGTCTGCCACACCGCAATCTCGTCGGTAGCGAGAGCGACATCAATATCGGTGATTGGTTGCAGCGGCGCATAATCGACTTCGATGAGTGCAGCAGCCGCGCGAGCGTTGGCGCGGGTATCGGCAACGACGATGGCGAGAACGTCACCCGCATACGAGGTGCGACCACCGACTGGGATCATGACCGGCCAGTCTTTGTAGATGATGCCGACCATGAGTTCGCCAGGAATGTCCGCCGCCGTATAGACGGCCTGTACACCTGCTGCGGCGCGTGCAGCATCGACGCGAATCGCCCGCACATCAGCCCGTGTATGTGCGGTGAAGTGCAATGCGGCATGCAACATGCCGGGCACCCGAAGGTCGTCGATGTAGCCACGGTCGCCAAGTGCGAGTGATTGCGCCTCGTGCTTCACCGTGCGGCTGCCGACCCCACCAGCAGCACCCAGCGGTGGAATCTCATTGCGCGCCACGCACTCGATTGCGTCAAGAATCTTGGCGTAACCAGTGCACCGACAGAGGTGGGCCCCCAAGTGGCGAGCCATGTCTTCTCGCTTCAGAGACGAGCCCTTCTTGTCGATCTGCGCCTTTGCGCGCACCACGATGCCCGGAATGCAGAAGCCACATTGCAACCCGCCACAGGCGGCGAAGGCCTGGGCAAACCTGGCACGTTCGTCAGCCGAAACACCCTCGAGCGTGGTGATGTGCGCGCCGGCGGCTTTGTCCATGCTCGTCTGGCACGACACAACGGCCTTGCCGTTCACCAACACGGTGCAACACCCACACTGGCCCGAGGGAGAACAACCGTCTTTGGGCGACGTGATGTTGAGTTCTTCGCGCAGAGCCGACAACAAATGGGGGTGAGCGCCACGCACCGTGACGGGCACGCCGTTGACCACCAGTTCTGTGGCTGCCCCGACCGTCACCTTTACAGTTTGTCAAAGGAAGAGGGAGCCACCAACGCATGCCCAGCCGAT
>RFMM01000264.1 GCA_009927665.1 Actinomycetota bacterium | reverse complement strand
ATCGCTTCGGCTTCAGCCTTTTGCGGGCTCTTGATGTCGACCTCAGGCTCGATAATCGGCACGAGACCATGGCTGATGATCTGACGACCGACTGCGAACTGCTGCTCGACGACCGCTCGAATGCCGTCGCTGTTGGCGAGCTTGATGACTGAACGCATCTTTGTGCCGAAGATTCCCTTGGCTACACCTCGCTTCAGCAAGGCGTCGAGTTCGGGCATCGGCTTCATCGTCTGCACACCGTGTTGCTCGTCAGCGAGGCCCTTGTCGACCTTGAGCAACGGCACGACTTGCTTCTTTGACCAGAGAAACTCGGCACTACCCATGCCGTCGATGTCGCGGTCCATAGTGCCTTCAAAGAGGATTGCGGCGAGCACTCGGTCGCCATTGAATGCGCGACTTTTGATCATGCGCGTGCGCATCGCATGAATGAGGTCAAACATCTGCGCCTCGCCGGAATATTCTGACTCTGCGACGCCATAGAGCGAGAGCGCTTTCGGTGTGCTGCCGCCACTTTGGTCGAGTGCTGCGATGAAACCTTTACCTGTGCGCATGCGTTCAAGTTGTTCGGTGTTCGCGGCCATTGCGGTCTCCTCGTGTCGCGCCGACGGCATGCCTCGCACACACCGTTCTGCACCCCGAAGAATAGTGTGAAACCGTGATTGCCGTCGTCACAGGTGCATCGACCGGTATCGGTGCCGCGACCGCCAAGTTGTTGGTGAAGTCGGGCCACACCGTGATCGGCATCGCTCGCGACGGAGAAAAGCTTGCAGCCCTCGCTCGGGCACTCGGTGATCGGTTTCATGCTCACGCCTGCGACGTCACCGACAGCGCAGCGTTCGGCGCTCTCTTGCGTCAATGTGCCGACGACCATGCTCGAGTCGACCTGCTCGTCAACAACGCCGGCACTGCCAAGGTGATGTCAATCGGCGAGACCACACCCGAAGAGATGCGCGCGATGAGCGAACTGAACGCGATCGCCCCCGCAACTGCCGTTAACGCATTGTGGTCAACCATGACTCGTCACGGAGATGCGCGAATCGTCAATGTGTCGTCATTGGCGCAACTTGACCCGTTTCCGGGTTTCTTTGCCTACGCATCGTCGAAAGCAGCACTGCATCTGCAAACCGTGGTTGCCAATGCCGAGGGCGAACCACACGGGGTGCGTGCGTTTACGCTCGCACCGGGTGTTGTCGACACCCCGCTACATCGTTCGCTGATGCCCGACGGCATCGCACCTGTTGATGGCCTCTCGTCATCGCTCACGCCAAGTGATGTCGCCAAGGTCATCGTCGACGTCGCCAACGGCAAGCACGATGCCCGTGCGGGCTGGGTGCTTGCCATGCCTGCACCCGCCGCCGTTGCGGCCGTTCGTCGTTGGGTCATTGAACACCCCGGCGGTGGCGTCGAGATTCTCTCGTAGCCTGCATCTCGGCGATGAACTCGACCCAGGGCCCCCGTGTCGCGGTGTACCGCCACGAACACTTCAACGCTGCTCATCGCATTCATAACCCTGCCCTGAGCGACGCCGACAATGCCCGCATCTACGGCAAGTGCAACAACCTCAACGGGCACGGCCACAACTACGAGCTCACCATTCGCGTCGCCGGCCCTGTCGACCCGGTTATCGGGTATGTGATTGACCTCGGAGAACTCTCGGCTATCGCCAAGAAGCATGTGACCGAATATCTCGACCACAAGTTTCTGAATCTAGACGTGCCAGAATTTGCCACCATCAACCCGACTGCGGAAAACATCGCCATGGTGATTCATTCATTGCTGCGACCGCACATCGCCGCTCATCTCGATCTGCACGTGATCTTGGCAGAGACCCCGCGCAACATCGTGCAGTACCCCGCCGACCTCGTCACCCAGCCGTAGTCGCATCGCCGACACCACCTAAACCACACCACCAGCCCAACGAAAAGAGCAGAGGAACACCACCATGGCATACAGAAAGGTTGAAAGCTATGACGAGGCGACGACCAAGGGTTTGGCTGCCTCATACCGCGAGATTCTCACGCTCATCGGTGAAGACGCCGACCGTGAAGGCCTGCTGAAGACGCCCGAGCGTGTCGCCAAGGCAATGCAGTTTCTGACGCAGGGCCAGGGTCATGACCCGGTCGAAGTGATTCGCGGCGCCATCTTCACCGAGAAGGTGCAAGAGATGGTGATCGTCAAAGACGTCGAGATGTACAGCCTCTGTGAACACCACATGATTCCGTTCTATGGCAAGGCACATGTGGCCTATATTCCCAACGGATACATCACGGGGTTGTCGAAGGTCGCACGCGTCGTCGACATCTGTGCGCGTCGCCTGCAGGTGCAAGAACGCCTCACCACGCAGATTCGCGATGCCTTTAAGGAAGCCCTGAGCCCGCTTGGTGTTGCGGTCGTCATCGAAGCCAAGCATCTCTGCATGATGATGCGTGGCGTCGAGAAGCAAAACAGTGTGACGACCACCTCGGCGTTCTGCGGGGCGTTCGAACACGAACCGACTCGTAGCGAGTTCCTGCGACTGCTCTCAAGCAATCTGTCGTAGTCAGGCGGCGAGTTCGCGCGCCAGCGCGGCAAGCGGTGCCATCACGCCCTCGTCAACGGTGCCATTGTCGGCAATCTTCGTATCGATCTTCGGG
>RFMM01000138.1 GCA_009927665.1 Actinomycetota bacterium | reverse complement strand
ACTACTCGCTCAGCCGGTGCAGGCTGCGCACGGCAAAGGTGAGAGCGAGCGTGCCCATTACCCCGATGGCAACGAGGCCACCCCAGACGGCGTTCCACGACAGGTGGTCGGGGTTGCCGACGTCGACGAGGCCGACTCGGGCGAGGCGCAAGATGTTGGTCGCCGGGTTCACTCGCGCCACCGTGTGCAGCCAGCCCGTCATCACGTTGAGCGGCACTTGCGCCGATGAGAGGAACATCACGAGAAAAATCGACAGCTGCATCACGGCCGCCCCGCGCATGTCTTGAAAGCGGAAGGCGAGCCCGAGCCCCCAGCCGGCACCGATGGTGGCGAGGCCGAGCGCGGCGATGTACAAACACAACACGCCGAGCACACCACCGCTGAACCGCGCGCCGAGTGCCACACCGATCACAATCACGATCGAGGTCATCATGACGATGCGCACGAGCGTGCCCATGAGCGGGCCGAGCACGAGCGAGAGTCGCGATGTCGGAGTCATGCGCAGTCGGTCGTAGAAGCCGGTTTCGATGTCGCGAATCGCGGTGAAGCCGAGACCGACACCGCCGAACGCAGCGCCCATCATGATGCCGAGCGGCATGTACCAGTTGATCGAGCGATCGGTGGGGAAGCCCGGAATCTTCGTGACGGCGAAGAAGGTTCCGGCGAACACGATCATGTTGAAGATCGGCATGGCGAGCGCCGGGAAGAACGCCGACGGCAGACGACGAATCGTGCGAATGCTGCGCTTGGCGAGATGCCGATGGTGCGTTGCGTGCTCGACACGAGCACATCACCTTTCGTTTGCGCGGTCGTCGGCTGCAGCGTGGTGCTCATCGTGCCTTCAATCGTGCCGAGAGTTGTCGCAGGGCAAGTGCGGTGGTGAGAATCGAGATGCCCGTCGGTATTGCGAGCGTCTGCAACATCGCGGTGAGCGAAATGCCGTCGATGGTGAGCCAGCGCTGACCCTCGACCATGTACGAGATCGGGTTCAGATCTGCGACACGCCGATAGACGCCACTCATCGTTTCACGTGGGAAGAACGCGCTCGACAGAAACAACAAAATGAAGAGCACGGGGAAGGTGCCTTGCACCGCTTCGGCCGAACCGGTCTTCAACGCGACCACCGACATCAGCGCGCCGACGGCGAACGCCGTGAGGAAACCAGCGACCACGATCGACGCGTAGCCGAGAATTCCGGCCTGCACCACGACGCCGAACGGCAACAGCACGAGCAGAAACACCAGTGCTTGCATTGCGCCAAACAATGAACTGCCTGCTAGTCGCCCAAAGAGAATCGATGTGCGTGATGTGGGTGCGGCGAGCAGCCGATCAAAGAATCCATCTTGAATGTCGGTGGCGAGCGCGGCTGCACCGGTGACCGAGCCAAAGAGCACGCCCTGGGTCACCGTGCCCGCGAGGGTGAACTGCAGATACGAATCAACTTGCGGAAACCCAGGCAAGCTGATCGCCCGACTAAAAGCCGATGAGCCGAGAGCGGCAAAAAACAACGGAAATATGAGTGAAGGCCCGACCAGTGCAGGCTGGCGAAAGATAGCCAACGTCGAACGACGCGACAACGCCACGAGGTGGCGGGCGGTTTCAGCCGGCTTGCGGCGCATTCTCTGCTCCTTCAAGTCGGTGACCCGTGGCTTCGGCGAACACGTCGTCGAGGCTCGGTTGATTCAACTCGAGGTGTTCGACGACGACCTTCGCTTCGTCGAGTGCACGCACGACCTCGGCAACCCGTTCGGCACCACCCTTCAGACCGACACCGAGTGTGCCTTCGGCAGTCGGTCGCAATTCGCCGAAGCGAGCGAGCACTGTTTTTGCAGCGTCGGTCTGCGCACGCGACACGTTGATGAGCAGCGTCGGGTCGCCGACGGTGCGCTTCAGGTCGGCGGGCTTGCCTTCACGCACGATGCGGCCGTGGTCGATGATTGCGATGCGGTCGGCGAGTTGGTCGGCTTCTTCGAGATATTGCGTGGTCAACATCACCGTGGTGCCCTCACGGTTGAGGCGACGCACTTCTTCCCACAGGGTGAGGCGGCTCATGGGGTCGAGACCAGTCGTCGGCTCGTCAAGAAACAAGACGCTCGGCTGGTGAATCAGCGAGAGCGCAAGATCAAGTCGGCGTCGCATACCACCCGAGTAGGTGCCGACGCGGCGGTCGGCGGCGGCGGTGAGACCGACGCGTTCGAGCAGGTCGTCGGCGCGCTGCTTCATCTTGCCGGCAGGTATTCCGTAGAGCACGGCCTGCAGCTCGAGCAATTCAAAGCCGGTCATGAGCGGATCAATCGCGGCATCTTGCAGCGCCACGCCGATGTTGCGTCGAACATCGTCGGATTGCTTCACGACGTCAAAGCCTGCGACTCGTGCGGTGCCGCTCGTCGGGCGCAACAACGTGGTGAGCATGCGCACGGCAGTGCTTTTGCCCGCGCCATTGGGGCCCAGAAAACCGAAGATCTCGCCTTGATTAACGGTGAGGTTGATGCCGTCGACTGCTTTGACTTCGCCGAAGTGACGAACCAGATTCTCGGCGATGATTGGTGCGTTGTTCACCCCATCAGTCTTGCCGATTCATGGCTCGCCAGACGCGTTCGGGAGTCGTCGGCATATCGATGTGACGAACGCCCAAATGTGACACGGCGTCGACTACTGCAGATTGCACGGCGGGCGTCGAACCGATGGTGCCCGACTCGCCGACACCTTTTGCACCTAGCGGGTTGCGCGGCGTTGGGGTTGCCATCGGCACCAACGTTATGCGCGGTGTTTCAACTGCCGAGATAAAGGCATATTCGGCGAGATTGCCAGTCTTCGGGTTGCCGTCATCGTCGTAGACGAATTCTTCGAGCAACGCCTGAGCCGAACCTTGGGCAATGCCGCCGTGAATCTGGCCCTCTAAGAGCAGCGGGTTCAACACGGTTCCGGCATCGTCGCACGCAATCTGACGCAGATGGGTGACCTTTCCGGTCTCGGTGTCGACTTCGACCACTGCAACGTGTGCACCAAAGGGGAAGGTTGCCCCGCCCGAGGTGAACCGCTCGGCCACCGCGAGACCACCGTCGGCCTTGCGACGTGTGGCGAGCTCGCCCCATGTCACTGCGCGCGCTGGTGTACCCACGACGTGGAATGCGCCGCGGTCTTTGTCGAGCACCACGTCGGCTTCAGCAGCTTCGAGCGCCGAAGCGGCAATTGAACGGGCGAGTTCAACGAGCTTCTCTGCCGTCTGATGCACGGCCGCGCCGCCGAGCTGCAGCGAACGTGAACCGTAGGTGCCGAGACCTTCAGGAATGATGTCGGTGTCGCCCCAGACGACGTCGATCTTGTCCATCGAGATGCCCGTGTGTTCGCTGGCGATCATCGACCACGCCGTGACATGACCTTGACCGTGCGGCGACGTGCCGGTGTAGACGATGGCTCGACCGTCGGGCAACACTTCGATGCGGGCGTCTTCGTGGTTGGTGCCGCCGCTCGTGATTTCCACATACACGCTCACGCCGATGCCCAACTGGTTGCGGTCGTTGCGCTTGCGACGCTCGGCTTGCTCGCGGCGCAAGTCGTCATAGTTCGCTGCAGCAAGCACCTTGTTGAGTGCGGCCTCGTAATCACCTACGTCGTAGGCCTGACCGATGGCGGTGGTGTGTGGCTCGTTGAATTTGGCGATCAGGTTCATGCGCCTCACCTCGGCGGCATCTTTGCCGATCTCAGCGGCGAACATGTCGATCGCGCGCTCGATGGCGGCGGTTGCTTCGGGTCGACCGGCACCTCGATAGGCAACGATCGGTGTCGTGTTCGTGACCACCGATTTGGTGCGACACTCGATTTTTGGAATCGCGTACACACCACTGCTCATCGGGCGAGTGCAGGCAGGTGCGAGCACTGCGCCGACATCGACGAACGCACCACAGTCTTGAATCGCCTCAAGTCGATAGGCGAGCACTTTGCCGTCGCGGGTTCCACCGATCGTGACGTATTGCAGTTGAGCGCGACCGTGACCGAGGGCGAGCATCGATTCGCTGCGCGTCTCACGCCAGCGCAACGGGCGACCGACGGCTTGCGCGAGGCGACCAAGCACGATTTCTTCGGGGTACGCCGAGATTTTCGCGCCGAAACCGCCACCCACGTCGGGCGTGATCACTCGCACGCTGCTCGACGGATCACTCTTGTTGATCTGGTCGCGAACGCCTTGCGCGTGCTGGGTCGAGATCCACTGGTACAGCCGGCCATCGACCCACGCCACCGCCGAGCCACGCACCTCGAGCGGGCACGGTGCGAGACGTTGATTCATGTAGCGACCCTTGACGACCACCTCGCAGTCGGCAAAGAACTCATCGCCCGTCACCCCGGGCATGCCCCACAGGGTTGAGTCGACCATCACGTTGCTGCCGGCAGCGGGGTAGATGAGTGTCGTCGATTCCATCGCGGCCTCAAGGTCGACCAACGCCTCAATGGGTTCGTAGTCGACGATCACGCGGTCGGCGGCGTCTTCGCCCTGGTCGGCGCGTTCAGTGACTACGACAGCAATGGGTTCGCCGACGTAGCGAACGCGGTCGCTCGCCAGCAGCGTGCGCGCGCAGCCGGGGTTATACGACGATACCTCGGGTTGCAGGTTGAGCGATGCAGCAGTGTGTACTGCAAGCACCCCAGGTGCCTGCAGTGCGTCACTGACGTCGATGCCCCTGATGTGGGCGTGCGCCAGCGGTGATCGCACGAAGGTGACGTGAAGCGGCACCAGCCAGCACCGCTTCGTCGCGCATGTCGTCGACGTACACCCCGCCCGTGGTGAGAAACTTTGGGTCTTCTTTGCGCAGAACGCGATTGCCGAGGATGCTTCCAGCCATGCGCTCAAGTTACTGCCCGTGCGCGCCGTGTGACGGGCTCAGCGCCGCAGACTCAGCACCGCAGACTCAGCGCGGCAGACCTAGCGCCGCGTCGCCCCTTACGGACGTTGCGGGTCGAACGTGTCGAGGTTGCCTTGCAGCACACCCTCATACTGCGACTCGCGCAACGTCACGATGCCCGCCACGAGGGTGTATGGCCAACGTGCAGGCAACGTGATCGGGGCTTCGGGTGACGCCAGCATCGGCACGCGTCGCTCGTTGGGCAACAGGTAGCCGAGTTGTTCGCGAATCGCTTGGCGCACGCCTGACGGCTCGCGCAGGGCATCAACTTCGTCTTGCAAAACGTCGTTGACTTCTTCGAATGCCGCATACCGATTGCTGCGCTCGGCCAGCAGATCGCGCTGGGTGTTCCACGTGCGAACAGGCGTGACGAAGAAATAGGCAACAAGCACCAGTGCGCCAACGATGCTGAGCGGCAACACATAGCCGCGCAGGCGCTGCACGGCAGCCAGGGCAAAACTCACCCTTCTATTGTGACGGCTGCGGGCCGGATTTCGGGGAACCTACGCCTGCGGGTTCAGTGCCGTGCGACCGCGGTAACGCGCTCGTGACCCGAGTTCGGCTTCGATGCGCAACAGGCGGTTGTACTTCGCAACACGGTCACTGCGGGCCGGAGCACCGGTCTTGATTTGGCCGCAGTTAGTGGCGACGGCCAGGTCGGCGATGGTTGCGTCTTCGGTTTCGCCACTGCGGTGGCTCATCACGCTGGTGTATCCGTGCTGTTTGGCGAGTGCCACGGTGGTGAGCGTCTCGGTGAGGGTGCCGATCTGATTCACCTTCACCAACACGCTGTTCGCAACATGTGCGTCGATGCCACGTTGCAGCCGGGTCACATTCGTGACGAACAAATCGTCGCCCACGAGTTGCACCTTGTTGCCGAGCATCGTGGTGAGTTGCGCCCAGCCATCCCAATCGTCTTCGGCCATCGCGTCTTCGATCGACACGATGGGGTACCGCGCCACGAGCGACGCCCACCACTCGCAGAGCTGTGCTGAGGTCATGGTTTTGCCTTCGCCCGCGAGGTGATACGTGCCGTTCTTGTACAACTCGCTCATCGCGGGGTCGAGCGCAATCGCGATGTCAGTGCCCGCCGTAAAGCCGGCACGCTCGATGGCTTGCAACAAGACCACGATGGCTTCTTCGTTGCTGGCAAGGTCGGGGGCAAAACCACCTTCGTCACCCACTGCGGTGGCGAGTTTTCGTTCACGCAACACCGACTTGAGCGCGTGATACGTCTCGACGCCCCAGCGAAGCCTTCGCTGAACGACGGGGCACCGATTGGCATCACCATGAATTCCTGCAGGTCGACGTTGTTGTCGGCGTGCGCCCCACCGTTCAACACGTTCAACATCGGAACCGGCAACACGGACGCATCTGATCCACCGATTGAGGCGTAGAGAGGGGTCTTCGTTGCCGCGGCATGCGCATGAGCAAGGGCGAGGCTCGCACCCAGCAATGCGTTGGCGCCAAGGCGACCCTTGTTTGTCGTGCCATCGAGGGCAATCATTGCGTCGTCGGCACCACGCTGGTCGGCTGAGTCGCGACCTACGAGCAGCGTGCGCAGTTCACCATTGACATGACCGACTGCGCGTGAGACTCCCTTGCCGAGATACCGCTTGCCGCCGTCGCGCAGTTCTACCGCTTCATGTTCGCCGGTTGATGCACCTGATGGCACGATTGCCGTGCCGCGCGCACCACCGTCGAGGTGAATTTCTACTTCGACCGTCGGATTGCCGCGCGAGTCGAGCACTTCACGACCGACGACGTCAATGATTCGCATGCGACGCCTCAGGCTAGTTGCGCGTGTGTGCAGCTCGCGGGCGGCGATGCGGCGTTATGCGTCGAGGTCGCGCTTCGCATCGTTCCACAGTGCATCGAGTTGCGCGAGATCGCTGCGCGCCACGTCGATGCCACGTTGCGTGGCGAGCAGTTGAACTCGCTCGAAACGAGCGATGAACTTGTCGGCGGCCGAGCGCAGCGCGGTTTCAGCATCTACGCCCAGCTTGCGGGCCACATTCACCACCGAAAACAACAGGTCGCCCAGCTCCATGCGCACGACCTCAGGGTCGCCGACGTCGCGGGCACGCTGCAGTTCGTCGAGCTCTTCGTCGATCTTGGCGAGCGCTCCGTCGGCGTTCGGCCAGTCAAACCCGACTTCAGCGGCACGCTTCTGCAGTTTTTGTGCCAGCGAGAGCGATGGCGCTGCGCGTGAGACTCCGGCAAAAAGTTCGGCGTGGCACCCACCTTCGCCGCACCCTTTTGCGCACGCTCTGCCTGCTTGATGGCATCCCAGGTCTGCACGACGGCATCGGCATCTGCCGCCTTCGCCGCGCCGAACACGTGCGGGTGGCGGCGCACCAGTTTGTCGTGGGTGGTGCGCGCCACGTCAGCGAGGCTGAAGCGGCCCTGCTGCTCGGCGATCGTCGCGTGAAACTCGATTTGGTAGAGCAAGTCACCGAGTTCTTCCACAAGAGCTTCATCGGTGGTTGGGTCATCGGTGTCGAGAGCATTCAGGGCATCGACGACTTCATAGGTCTCTTCAACCAGGTAGCGCACGAGTGATGCGTGCGTCTGCTCGCGGTCCCACGGGCATTGCTCGCGCAGTGTGCGCGCGAGTTGATGCAGTCGAGCCAGTTCGCCAGCAACTGGTGCTGCGAGTTGTGGAATGTAGATCGACGTGAGATGGTCGGGTGTCAACCCGTGCTCACGCTCGAGCCGGTCGAGGTTCTGCCACACGGTGTGCACCACCTGCTCGTCATCAAGACCGAGATGGTGAAGCACGACGACAGGTTCATCACCGCGCGCGTCGTCGTAAGTCAACTTGAGGTCACTCAACACCCAGTCGGCATGGCACTGCGCCACAAGAAACGGACCCCGCTCATTCGCTGCCGCCTGCGCAAACTGGTGCGCATCGACCAACCGCACACCTTCGTTCACCGGGTCGATGCCGAGTCGCTGCCACGCCAGATCGAGAAAGCTCACGGCGTGCAGCACGCGAAGTTCAACTCGTTGGTCGTTGCGCAGATGTCGCACCGACTCTTCGAGCACGCTCGGTGAGCCCGGCACGGCATAGAGCACTTCGCCAGAGGTGAGAGCAGTGTTCAGCAATTCATGGGCGATTGCTTCGTAAACCGCAGCAAACGTGTCGTGACGTTCGTATTCGTCATCAAACGACCGTGCATCGCCGACGACGGCTGCACTCGGGTGTCGTGTGGTGCGCACGAACCGTCGAGTGCTGTGTGCGATTGCCTGCATCGTCTCGTGCGTCACGAGCCCGGCGGGTCCGGGCCCGAGGCCCACAACAGTGATGATCGGTCGCGTCATCGACGCGTCAGGGCTTGACGACTGAGCCAGCGAGAGCGTCCCAGCGGCCATACCGTGAGGCGACCGAGACGTTGGCTTCGCTCAGTGCGCCGAGCAGTCGATACTCACCGGGCGCCGACTCGAGCGTGGCAATCAGGTCGTTGGCGACAGCGTCGAACGGTCGCAGATAGATGATGTGCCAACCGAATGACGACTTGACGGGCTGGGTTGGCACGCCCACTCGTGCTGCGAACGCCCCAGCCACGAAGTCGGGGTCGAAGCCCGCTTGCCACTCGTTGGTGCTGATGCAGGTGCCGCTTTGCCCGGTGAGTGCGCCACCCGACTCGGCCGCATTTGGTTCAAACGAATACGCACCAGCAATCTTGGCGAACTCGTCGTCACCTGCTGTTGCACCGAGCTCGCTGCGTGCCTTGAGCGCCGTTGCCTCGGTCTTGACGACCAGATGTCGCACGCACAACAACCCGAGACGTTTCGGGTCGATGTCGTAGGTTTCGGCAATCTCGGTGCTGCTGAGCGGCGACACTCGACTGAGTGCGTTACTCGCCGCATTCAGTTTGATGATGAGGTCGCGCAACGTGTCGGGGAGACCGGCTGAGCCGTTTTCCTCGAGTTGCGTCGCAACTTCGTCGCGATCTGCCTGAGTAACTTCGACATCGCTGTCAGCAAGCACCTGGTCGATGACCTTGGCGCGAATCAACGAAGTGAGTAGGCCGCGCACCGTTTCGCCGTCGGCGACACCGTTCACAATTTGGGTCTCACCGACGGTTGCAAAGTCAGACATCACTTGTTCGAGGTCGGCCGTCAAGACTGGGTCGTCGTTGACCGTTGCGGCGTTGTTGTTCGAACCGCACGACACGAGCAACACGCCGGCGAGAAGTGCGAGTGAGACGCGACGTTGAGCGAGTGAGACGCGACGGAGCACCGCCTCACCCTAGTTGTCGAAACGATTCGACACTGCGGCGCTGTTCGTCTGGGCCAGCGCACGCACGAAGTCGGGCAGTGCATGCAGAAACTCAGGCAGCACGCGCAAGAGATAGTCGACACTGGCCTCGTTGCGCGGCACCTCGAGTCGTAGGGTTTCGGCAACCTCGTCATATGACGTTCGCGCCGACCACTGACGGGTCTGTTCAACATCGCGAGGTGTAAGACGCAGGGGTGACAGACGCACCGAGGCGTCTTGCACGGTGACCCGTCGCAGACCGAGTCGGTGGCACAGGGTGCGCAAGAGACCAATGCGCAACAACGCTTCTGCTGGGGCAGGAAGCGCCCCGTAGCGGTCGATCCACTCGCGTCGCAAGTCGTCGAGCGAATCATCGTCGACGACGAGCGCCAGTTTGCGATAGGCATCTAGACGCAGTTCTTCGGAATCTACGTAGTCGTGCGGCAAGTACGCGTCGGCCTTCATCTCGATCTTCAGGTCGAGTGGTGAGGCGGGCACTTCGCCGCGCATCTCGACCACCGCTTCGCTGACCATCTGGCAATACAGGTCGTAGCCCACCGCCATGATTCGACCGCTCTGTTGTTCGCCGAGCAGGCTGCCAGCGCCGCGCAACTCAAGGTCGCGGCGCGCAATTTTGTAGCCGCTGCCGAGATCAGTCGTCTCGCCGATGGTCTTCAGTCGTTCGTAGGCAATCTCGCTCAGCACCACGCCACGTGGGTGAAAGAGAAACGCATACGCCTGTTGTCCGGCCCGCCCGACACGCCCGCGCAACTGGTGCAACTGCCCGAGGCCGAGACGCTGGGCGTCTTCAACAACGAGCGTGTTCACCGCTGGCATGTCGATGCCACTCTCGATGATGGTGGTGCATACCAAGACGTCGAATCTGCCTTCCCAAAAATCGATGACGGTCTGCTCGAGCACGAGTTCGTCCATCTGACCGTGTGCATAGGTGATGCGCGCCTCGGGCACAAGTCGACGTAATTGCTCGGCGCGTTCTTCGATCGTCTCGACT
The DNA here is from genome assembly GCA_009927665.1 of Actinomycetota bacterium. Taxonomy (GTDB): domain Bacteria; phylum Actinomycetota; class Acidimicrobiia; order Acidimicrobiales; family Ilumatobacteraceae; genus F1-60-MAGs027. The sequence goes on along the minus strand of RFMM01000138.1, from coordinate 8,325 downwards.
CGGTTGTGCACCCAGAACACCTGGCCGTCGCGCAACAGCTCACGGCGAATTGCTTCGGCTGCGACGCGATCGTCATAGGTGGTCACGTGGGTGCGAATCGGTTGTCGATCAGCGGGCGGAGTGTTCAACAACGACATGTCGCGAATGCCAACGAGGCTCATCTCAAGTGTGCGCGGTATCGGTGTGGCCGACAGCGTGAGCACGTCGACATTGCCGTAGCGCATCTTGATTGATTCTTTGTGCTGCACGCCAAAGCGCTGTTCTTCGTCGACCACGAGAAGACCGAGGTTCTTGTAACGAATCGAGTCGCGCAGCAAGCTGTGCGTGCCGATTACTACATCAACGTCACCGGTGGCGAGCGCGCGCACCACCCGGCGGGCTTGCGAATCGGGCACGAATCGCGACAGCAATTCGACTCGCACGGGAAACGGCTTCAGTCGTTCAGAGAATGTCGCCATGTGCTGCGATGCCAGCAGAGTCGTGGGCACTAGAACCGCGGCTTGCTTGCCGTCTTGCACACACTTGAATACCGCCCGCAGTGCGACTTCGGTCTTTCCGAAGCCCACATCGCCGCAGACGAGACGATCCATCAAATGCGGGCTCTCCATGTCGCGTTTCACGGCTTCGATCGCCTCGAGCTGGTCGGGTGTCTCGATGTAGGGGAACGCGGCTTCCATCTCTGTCTGCCACGGTGTGTCGGGCGAGAACGCATGACCCTGGGTGTGCAGGCGGCGTTGATAGAGCAGCACCAGCTCTTGGGCGATGACGCGCAGTTCGTTGCGCACGCGCTGTTTGGTGCGTGCGAAGTCGGCACCGCCCATGCGGTTGAGCGACGGTGCGTCGCCACCGACGTATTGACGCACGAAGTCGATCTGGTCGCTCAGCACCAACAGCACACCGTCGGCATATCGAATCTGCAGAAAGTCACGCTCGACGCCGTCGAGCGTGCGACGCGCCATACCCTCGAACATTCCGATGCCATGCACGTCGTGCACCACGTGGTCGCCGGCCTTGAGGTCTTCGAACATGAGCGAACCTTGGCGACGTCGCGTACGTCGTCGACGTGTCGAGCGTCGTCCGCTCAGCTCGGCTTCGGTGGCGAGCGCGAGTTTGGCGAAAGGCAGCACGAAACCCTCGTGCATCTGGCGCACGACGATGACGATGCCGGGTTCGTCTTCTTTGGGCAGCAGATTCGCTGCCGTCGCATCTTCGACTAGCCGCACCGCAGCACCCTCGCTAGCGAGGTCGCGCATGGCGCGGCGAGCCGACTCGATGTTGTCGTGACACAGCACGATGCGATAGCCGAGTGCGAACATGTCGCGCAGGCGCTGGGCAAGTTGCGCAGGGCTTGACGTGGGCGAGCCCCACCGCGTTGACTCAACGACGAGTGGTGCATCACTCGAATCGCCAAAGAGCGGAGCCGACACCGACAACGCAAGCGGCAGGTCGGGCCGAGCAAGCAGCGCATCAACGTCGACGTGCAGACGAGGTAGCGGTGATGACGATGCAAACGACCAGGTCGATGCCAACGCCTCGGCGACCGCCGATTCTTCATTGGCCAGCTCGTGGGCGCGCGAGCGTGTGTAGGCGGGGTCGAGCAACACCACTGCCGAACGGTCGCTCAACTTCTCTGGCAACAAGTCGAGCAACGTCAGCTGTTCGTCAACGAGCCAGGCGAGCCAGTTTTCCATGCCGTCGAATCCGCTGCGTGTCACGATGCGTTCCCACTGCTCGCGACCCCAAGGTTCGGTGCTTGCCAGTGTCGTCGCTCGCTGCACGATCTGGTCGTCAATCAGCAACTCGCGTGCTGGGTACAGCGTGACTTGTGCGAGATCGCGAGTGCTGCGTTGGTCGTTCACCTGAAACGCTGAGATGCGCTCGACGTCGTCTCCCCACAACTCGATGCGCACCGGTGTGTCTGCGGTCGAGTCGAACACATCGAAGATGCCACCACGATTTGCAAATTCACCGCGGTGCTCAACGAGGGGTTCGCGCAGGTATCCCCAGTCGACGAGCGTGCTGGTCAATTGCTGCACATCGAGCGTCTCGCCACGGCGCACGACGAACGGGGTGAATGTGCGAGCAGCCGGGCTCAGTCGTTGCAAGATGGCACGTATCGACGCCACGACGAATCGTGGAGCAACATCGTCGCGCAGACGGGCCGCCACGCGCATGCGCTCGCCCATGGTTTCGACACCCGGGCTCACCCGTTCGAAGGGCAGCGTCTCCCATGCGGGGAAGTGCAGCACCTCACCTTCGACGAACGCGGCGAGGTCATCGGTCAACGCCCGTGACTGCGCGTCGGTGGCGGCAATCACCACGATGGTGTCACGCGGTCGTGTGCGCGCCAGTGCTGCGAGCATCACCGGCCGCACATTGTCAGCCCACGCCACGACGCTGCCGGGCGCTGATCCGATGCCGACCGCACGACCGTAGGCCGCCACTTCACTTGCGAGAGCTGCGAGTGACACCTCGCGCGCCTGCTGCAGCGACTCTTCGGTAGCCATTGGCGACGTTCTAGGCGCCGTTGACTTGCTGCATCGCCGTGTCGGCACCGTGGCGCAACACGAGCAGCACGGCATCGGTGGCGCGCTGCACCGCATCGTCAAGCAGTTGTCGCTCACTCACGGGCACCCGACCGAGCACGTGATCGGCGCCGCGCTCTTTGCTGGCTGGCTTACCCACACCGATGCGCACCCGCACGAAGTCTTGCGACTTGAGATGCTGAGTGATCGAACGCAGCCCGTTGTGGCCCGCCAAACCTCCGCCAACTTTCACGCGCACACTGCCAGGCGGCAGGTCGAGTTCGTCGTGCACGACGATGACTCGCTCGACTTCGTTGATGCCATAACGCCGCGCCATCGGGCCGACGGCTTGGCCCGTGTTGTTGACGTACGTCATTGGTTTGATCAAGAGATAGTGCAGAGCCCCGTCGTGCACTTCTGCGAACAAACATTTGTCGCGGCCGGCCTTGAGCGTGATGGTTGCTAGCGAGGCGAGGGCGTCGACGACCTCGAAACCGACGTTGTGTCGCGTGCGCTCGTATTCGCTGCCCGGATTTCCGACGCCAACGACCAGCGCAGTAAATGGAGTTCCGCGGCGCTCTGGTCGCGAACCGCGACGCAAGAGCCCCATCGATGATTACTTGCTGGGCTTGCCACCCGCAGCAGGCTTGGCATCGCCCTTGCCCGCTGCAGCAGGAGCGGCACCCTCGGCGGCTGCTGCACCATCGGCAGCAGCTGCGCCTTCGGCAGGCGTTTCGCCTTCGACTGGGGCTGCGGCGACGGGTGCGGCCTCTTCGACCTTGGTGCTGACGACGGTGACCACCACGAACTCTGGGTCGCCCACAATGCTGACGCCCTGCGGCATGACGAGGTCGCCGAGTCGCACGACGCTGTTCATCGTCATGTTCGTGACATCGACCGTGATTTCGTTCGGAATGTTTGCAGCGGTAGCGCGAACATCAATCGAGCTGACGACGGGGTCAACGAGACCACCCTCGGCGAGCACCGCCTTGGCGACACCCTTGACGTGCAACGGCACGTGCACGGTGATCAATTCGGTGAGGCTGATTTGCTGAAAGTCGACGTGGCGAACGATGCGCTTCACCGGGTCGCGCTGCACTTCCTTCACGATGGCGGGGTAGGTGTCGCTGCCGACGTGCAACTCGAGCACGGTGTTGAGACCTGCCGGGCCTGAGAGTGCGACGCGCAGATCTTTGCGGTCGACGGTGACGGCAACTGGGGTCATTCCGTGGCCGTAGACGACACCAGGAATCTGGTCTTGGGCAAGCAAGCGACGGGCGGCGGCGCTACCAAGCGCACGACCGACCTGAGTTTTTAGAGCTGTTGGCATTTCGTCAGTCTATGGGCGAGTTTCTGCGCCCACCCGGGGGTGACGTTGTGCAGGGTGCCGTGTGCGGTGCCTTACGCCCGACTCAGGCGAGGTTCTCGCCGCCGAACAGTTCGCTGACGCTCGTTTCTTCAAACACCGCAGCCAGCGCGTCGGCAATGATCTTGGCCACCGACAGCACTTCGATCTTGTCGATGCGCTTTTCTTTCGCCAAGGGGATGGTGTTGGTCAGCACCACGCGGCTGATGGGCGACTTCTTTAGCCGTTCGATGGCAGGGTCGGAGAGCACGCCGTGGGTGGCCATGGCCCAGACCTCTTTGGCGCCGCGTGCGATGAGCAGTTCGGCAGCCGAGGTGATAGTGCCGGCGGTGTCGATCATGTCGTCGGTGAGCACGCACAGTCGGCCTTGCACGTCGCCGATCACTTCTTTCGCGCTCGCCACGTTCGCGACGTTTTTTTCACGGCGCTTATAGACGAAGGCCACGTCGGCATCCATGTCAGCAAGATGTTGCGCGAAGCGTTCTGCCACTTTCACCCGACCCGTGTCGGGTGAGACAATGACGACACCCTCGCGGGCGTTCTCGCGCAAATACTTCTCGAGCACCGGCATGGCGGTGAGATGGTCGACCGGACCATCAAAGAAGCCCTGAATCTGCCCGCTATGCAAATCAACCGACACCATGCGCTTTGAGCCGGCCGACTTGAACATGTCGGCGACCACGCGCGCCGTGATTGGTTCTCGACCCGCAGCCTTGCGATCTTGCCGTGCATAGCCGTAGAACGGGCACACGGCGGTAACGCGCTTTGCTGAGGCGCGGTACGCCGCATCGATCATGATGAGCTGCTCCATGATCGCATCGTTGATGCTGTAGCCGTTGTGACCGTAATGCGACTGCATGATGAAGACGTCGCCGCCTCGAATGCTTTCACCGAAGCGTGGGCGAATCTCACCGTTGGCGAACTCGACAACATCGGCTTCGCCGAGTGTGATGTTCAGGTGGCTCGCAACCTCACGCGCCAACTCAGGATGCGCGCGACCGCTGTAGAGCACCATCCGCTTGGTGGTGACTTTGTCGATCGACTTGTTCACTGCGAGCCAGCATAGAACGAGCCAGTCTGGGGCCCCGATTTGACGGTGGTCATCTCGGGCAATCGTGCGCAACGGCCGACGTCGGCAACGCCATCAGCGGCGTACCGCTTCGCTTGGTAACAGCGGCGTGCCGTTGCGCCGCGGCTGCGCTCATCGTTCCGGGGAGAGGATTCGAACCCCTATATGCGGGACCAAAACCCGCTGTCCTGCCGTTGAACGACCCCGGAGTGTCGGTGGTGCATCGCACACCATGTTTCAGGGTAGCGTCGTTGCTCGCATGGGATCACTCGTCAAGCGTCGCCGCAAGCGAATGCGCAAGAAGAAGCACAAGAAGATGCTTCGTCGCACTCGTCACCAACGCAACAGCAAGTAGCGCGCCGCGGCGTAGGGTCGCTTCATGCGACTCACTTCGTGTGTTGTGTCGTGGTGCATCACTTGCTCGCGACGCGTCGTTGAGCGGCTCAGCCGTTCGTCGTTCGTAACACCGTCGCCTCGGGTAGGGCTGCGGCGATGTCGTGATCACCGAGCACGAACCACGTCGCACCGCTGCCCGCCAAGGTTGGCGCGACACCAGCAGCTTCACGAATGCGGTCTCGCCACCGGGCGAGTTGCGGTTCAACCACTAACGCTGCGGCTTCAAGATCGTTGAGTTCGCCGCGTTGTTCTGCGGGCGAGAGCGAATCCCACGCTGAGTACACCGCTGGTGTCGCCACCTTCAAGGGCGGAATAATCAGTGTCACGTTGAAGGCTTGCTTCGGTCGCGCCTCGACGACTTCGCCGATGCCCGACACCCGTGCGCGACCACCAACCATGCAGAACGGAATATCGGCGCCCAATCGTGAAGCGCCGACAAGATCGGTATAACCCGCCCAACGCAGCACCGCGGCCGCATCAGCCGAGCCACCGCCAAGGCCACCGCCACTCGGAATTTGCTTGTCGATGATCACGCTCGCCGTGCGTCTCGCTAGTTGCAATGCCCGAGCCACCAAGTTGTCGTTGCTGGCGGGTACCCCATCGGCAAACGGGCCGACAATCTGCACGCCATCGCCCGTCGGGTCGATCGTGAGCACATCGTGCAGAGCGAGCGTGGCCATGTCGGCATCGATGAGGTGGTAGCCGTCGGCACGAACCCCGACGACACGCAAGTGCAGGGTCAGTTTGGCGGGCGCGACGAGCATCGCGCGGTCACCTGCTGTCACGGCGTACCGGCCGTTCGCGTCGCCACCGCATCAGCGAGCCGCGCCCACTCGATCAGGCTCAATTCTTCTGCTCGTGCTTCGGGGTTCACGTCAGCGCGCGAGAAATCATCGGCTGTCGCTGCGCCATCGAGCGCACGACGCAGCATCTTGCGACGTGTTGCAAAGCCTTGGCGCACGAGACCGAAGAGTACGTCACGGTCGGCGGCAACTGCGGGCGTCGGGCGCCGCTCGATTTCGACGAGGCTCGATGCGACGCGCGGTCGCGGCAAGAACACCGCCGACGACACCTCACCAACGATGCGGGCAGTTGCCCAATATGACACCTTCACGCTGAGAGCGCCGAATGCCTCAGAGCGTGGCGCTGCGACGAACCGTTGCGCAACTTCCTTCTGCACCATCACCAACAGTCGTCGCACCTGCGGCACAAAGTCGAGCAGGTCGGCAACGAGTGGTGTCGCGACGTTGTAAGGCAAGTTGGCAACGACCGTCCACGATTCGCAAGCAGCGAGCAGTTGCGACCAATCGACCCGCATCGCGTCGTCATGCACTAGTCGCACGTTGGCACGACCCGCAAGCGTCTCGCGCAGGGCGACAACGAGACCAGAATCGATCTCGAGAGCGGTGACGTGTGCGCCAGTGTCGGCTAACGCCAGCGTGAGCGCGCCGAGACCTGCGCCAATCTCCAACACATGATCACCGGTGCCGACACGTGCGAGCGCGGCGATGCGTCGTACCGTCTCAGGCTCGACGACGAAGTTCTGCCCGAATGATCGCCGCGGTGCCAGCCCGTGGCGGGCAAGCAGCTCGGAGGTTTGCGACCGAGTGAGGGTCACCAGGTGAGCGCGACAGGTATCGGCGCGTTGACGAGGTCAGACAGCTCGACGAAGAGACGTGTGTGCAGAACAATGACAACGTTCGCCGGTGTCGAGGGCATCATCACATTCGAGCAGGCAATTGATCGACCGTTGTCGAGGTTCTTCACCACGATCGTGACGCCGTACGGTGCGCCCGGCGCATTGCACACCGTCTGGGGTGCCCCGTTGAAGCTGCTGAACGTTCCCTTGCCTTCGAGGCGGCTGCCCTGGCTGCTCGGATACGAAATCACCGCAGTGCCGGTGGGGGCGATGCCGGCCGGGCCCTCGAGAAACACGGGCGCGGGTGGCTCACTCGTCTCGCTTCCGCTGCCCGCCACGCTGACGCCTGCGGCAGCCACGGTCGCTACCTCGGCTTGCGGTTCGCCGCGCGTGAAGAACAAGACCGCCGGCACGGTCACGAGCGTCAGCAGCCCAACCAAGGTGATGCGACGACGGTCGGTCACGTTGAGAAACATGCGCACGTCTCCTTTCACTGGCTGGCTGGTGGTCGAGTGACGAACGGTGCGGGGCTTACGACGCTACCGAGCAATGCCAGGGAAGGCCGCGTGCGCATTCTCCACCGTGATACGGGCGATATCGGTGAGGTGTTCGCCGCGCACCTGCGCAAGGCATTCGCCGACATAGCGCACATGGGCGGGCTCATTTTCTTTGCCACGATGCGGCACCGGCGCCAACCACGGAGCATCGGTTTCGGTCAGCAGCTTTTCGGCAGGGCAGAACTGTGCAGCGCGACGAATGTCATCGGCCTTGTTGAACGTGACGATGCCCGAAAACGACAGCCACGCACCGCGACGCACGGCCTCACGTGCTTCAGCGACATCGCCAGTGAAACAGTGAAAGACCGTGCGTGCTGGCATACCTTCGGCATCAAGCACATCGAACGTGTCGGGCCACGCATTGCGCGTGTGAATCACGAGTGTGAGATCGAGTTGCTTGGCAAGGGCGATCTGTTGGGCAAACACCGTGCGTTGCACATCACGATCTGAGTGGTCGTAGTAGAAGTCGAGGCCGCATTCACCGATTGCGACGACCCGCTTCGCACGCAAGTCGTCTGCCGATGCCTCGGTCACGTAGGGCGCGATGGTCTCAAAGCCCAATTTGGCGTCGTGCGGGTGTAAGCCAACGGTCGCCCACACGTTTTCGTGTCGGGCGGCGATGTCGAGTGCCAGTCGAGTCGTGTTGGCGTCAGTACCGATGACGATGACCTTCGTGACATCGTTGGCCAACGCGTTGGCAATCGAGCCGTCTGCACCACCCGGTGTGCGCTCGTCGTACACATGACAATGCGTGTCGACCCAGGTCGGGGCGG
>RFMM01000214.1 GCA_009927665.1 Actinomycetota bacterium | reverse complement strand
GCGGCAGAAGCGAGCGGCGAAGCAGCAGGAAAAGACACCGCACGACTTGAGAGCGAGTTGTATGACGAGCGTTTCTTGGTGCGCCGTGCACTCTTGCGTGCCATCGAACCACGCAACGGGGCCGCACCCGTGCTGTTGGTCGATGAAATCGATCGCGCCGACGACGAATTCGAGGCGTATCTGCTTGAAGTGCTGTCTGACTTTCAGATCACCGTGCCTGAGATCGGCACGTATCGCGCCAACGAGATCCCCGTCGTCGTGCTCACGTCAAATCGCACACGCGACCTACACGACGCCCTCAAGCGTCGCTGTCTCTATCACTGGGTCGAGCATCCTGGTTTCGAGCGCGAGGTCGAGATCGTGCGACTGCGCGTGCCACAGGTGCACGAGCGACTGGCCCGTCAAGTGGCTGGTGCGGTCGAACGACTGCGCAGCATGCAGCTGTACAAACCACCGGGTGTCGCCGAAACCATCGACTGGGCGACCGCACTCGGCACACTCGGCGTGACGCAGCTCGACGAAGCCACCGTGCGCGCCACGCTGGGCACCGTGCTCAAGTACCGCGAAGACCATGAGCGTGTCACCGATCAAGGTGTTGCTGATCTCATCAAGCACGCCTTCGAGCGCAGCACGTTGCACGGATGACCGCCGAGCGCATGGCGGTCGCCTTCGGGCGGGTGCTACGCGGGGCAGGCATGCGCGTGCCGCTCGACTCGGTGGTCACCTTCGTGCAGTGTCTTGATGCCGTCGGCATCACCGATCGCAACCGTGTGTATTGGGCGGCACACTCTGCTCTCGTGCGACGACCCGAAGATCGTGAGGCGTTCAACGTGGCCTTTGCGGTGTTCTGGGAACACTTGTCGGCTGGCGACGACCCTGAGACCATCGGTGCAGAATCACTCACGCTCGCCGTTGATGCGGAAGATGGCGACGGCAGCGGTGAGGCGAACGACGAGCCCGCCGTGACGCTGCGATTTTCCGCCACCGAAACACTGCGCAGCAAAGACTTTGCCGACTACAGCACCGACGAACTCGCCGAAGCTCAGCGGTTGATGGCCCGATTGCGGTTCGCAGGTTCGCCACGTCGATCGCAGCGACTGAGCCCGTCGCGCACCCGCACAGGCAAAGTCGATGTGCGCCGCACCGTGCGCAGTTCGTTTGCCCATCTTGGCGAGCCCGTGCGCCGTGAGTGGCGCGAGCCCAGCGAGAAGTTGCGGCGACTCGTGGTGCTGCTCGACGTGTCGGGCTCGATGGAACCCTATGCACGTGCATTTCTGCGCTTCATGCACGCGGCAATGGTCGGTCGCCAGCGAGTCGAAGCCTTCACCTGGGCACACGGTTGACGCGCGTAACACGCGAACTCACCCATCGCGACCCCGACAAGGCACTCGAGCGCGCGTCGCGCCAGGTTGCCGACTGGAGCGGCGGCACCCGCATCGGTGAATGCTTACGTGCGTTCAACGACCGCTGGGGTGTGCGCGGTCTCGCACGTGGGGCAATCGTCGTGGTGCTCTCTGACGGTTGGGATCGCGGCAACCCTGAGATGCTCGGTGAACAGATGCAGCGACTCGCGCGAGTGACGCATCGCGTGGTGTGGGTCAACCCGTTGAAGGTGACACCGGGCTACGCGCCACTAGCTCGCGGCATGGCTGCCGCACTGCCCCATGTCGACGCCTTCGTCGAGGGGCATTCGCTCGCAGCACTCGAACATCTCACCGAAGTGATTCACGATGGCGGGCGCAAGAAGACCCCTGCACCCGCCGGCATGCGCTTGGCTGATGCCACCGGCAGCCTCGCCACTCGCAGGAGCATCAGCTGAATCATGCGCGAATTGCTCGACGATCTTGACCGCTGGCGTGCAGCAGGCAAGCGCTGTGTGGTCGGTCGCGTGGTCGGCATTGAAGGTTCTGGTCCGCGCGACCCCGGTGCGGCGATGGCGGTGAACCACGACGGCGAAGTGATTGGCTCGGTGAGCGGTGGTTGTGTCGAGGGTGCGGTGGTCGCCGAAGCGTTGGAAATGATGCGCACCAACAGCGCCGCAAAAGTGGTGACGTTCGGATATTCCGACGATGAAGCCTTTGCCGTCGGTCTCACCTGTGGCGGCACGATTCATGTCTTCATGCAAGAGCTCACATGGTGAACAGCGCAACACTCGGTGGTGGCGACTCGCTCTACGACGTTCTCGCCGCACGCTTGCGCGCCGAACAACCCACCGCGCTTGCGGTAGTGATCGACGGCCCGCACACAGGTGCGACGATGTTGGTCAGCCCTGAAGGGCCGAATCTCGGTTCGCTTGGTCACGCCGAGCTTGACCGAGTGGCGACACGAGATGCCATCGGCGAGCTCGAGGCTGGTCGCACCGGAGTGCGCCATTACGGCCCGCAGGGTCAAACCACCCCCGAAGACCTTGCTGACTCACCGATGGTGCGGGTGTTCGTCGAGTCGTTCACCCGGCCCCCGCAGATGGTGATTTTTGGCGCGGTCGATTTCACCAGTGCGCTCGCCCGCGTTGCCAAGGTGCTCGGCTATCGAGTCACGGTGTGTGATGCACGCAAGGTGTTTGCCACCACGCGGCGGTTTCCGATGGCAGACGAGGTGATGGTGGCGTGGCCCGATGAGTTGTTCGCCAAACATGGGGCAACCCTTGGCGCGCGCGACGCCGTGTGCATTCTCACTCACGACCCGAAGTTCGACGTGCCCGCCATTCAAGGGGCTCTCGCGACGAACGCGGGCTACATCGGTGTGATGGGAAGCCGCAAGACGCACGCCAAACGCCTCGAGCGTCTCGCTGAGGTCGGGTTGCGCGGTGACGATCTATTGCGGGTGATGTCGCCGATCGGCCTCGATATCGGCGCGCGCACCCCCTGAAGAGACCGCCATTCGATCTGCGGTGAGATCATTGCGCGCCGCACGGGGCGCGCCGCGCAGTCGCTCTCGTCAACGAGCGGGTCGATTCACTAGCCGAGCGGGTCGATTCACTAGCCGAGCGGGTCGACGAATCGCATCCACTTGAGGCGGGTCGAGTCGATGCGGTGAATCTCCACCGCTCGTTCGCCTGATCGCGCATGCACGATGAGATCGGGTACCCCGAGCGACATCATGATGTGACCCGGATACCAGATGAGGTCGCCGGCTTGCACCTCGTCGCGATCGATGCGTCTCGCGCGCGCATATTGCTGCGCCGAGCCGCGCTCGATGTCAACACCCGCCTGTATCCAGGCAAATTTGGTGAGAGACGAACAGTCAAGTGCAATGAACGGCGCGTCGGCATTCAGCCGATACGGCACCCCGATCTGACTGAGGGCAGAAAAGAGCGCAATCTTTCGCTGGAGCGATGTCGTGGTCCAGGTGTCGCGCAGTTCGTCGACGTTGGCATCAAGCAGATAGGCGACGAGCGCGGCGAGTTCGTTGATATGGCGACCGGCGACGCCATCGGTCTCGCGTTCGGGCAAGTCGGCAACGGCACGCAGCTCGAGGGCGACTTCGCGGGCCGTTGCGGCGATCCAGGTGGCGGCGCGTTCGTTGATCGCCACCGCAGCTGCTGGCTGCACGGCCACGGGCACGGGCAGCGACACGGGCAGCGACACGGTTGCGGGCACGGGCACCACCACCACACCGACCGCGGTCAGCGTCGCCACCACGAGGCGGCGAACACGCGTTCGTAAATGGCGGTCGAGAATGGCAAAGCAGCAGCGCTGATGATGTTCATCGGGGGAACCTCCAGGTGGTGCGGGGGGCGCGCCACCGATCGGGGTTGGGGTATTCCCAGCCTACCCCTGGCTGTAATGAGATTGTAATAATTCGTGCACTTGTGTTTTAGGGTCAG
>RFMM01000012.1 GCA_009927665.1 Actinomycetota bacterium | reverse complement strand
CTCATTGACGCACCAGTCGTGGTCGACGCGTCAGCGATGGCAGTGCCGCCCTGTTCATTGGTGGTCACCGTCAACGTGTCGGCAGTCCACACCGCGTAGAGCGTGATATTGGCACTGATGGCAAAGGTGCTCGCTACTGCTCGTGATGTGCCGCCGCATGCTGCACCTGCCGCAGGTTGCGTGGTGCACCAGCCGCCAAAGGTATAGCCCGTCTTGGCGAGTGACCCCGTGTTATTGGCAACCGTTACTGAAGCTCCGCTCGAATACGACGTGCCGTCGGTCGGAACTACTCCCGATCCGTTCGTGTTGCCGTTGTAGGTCACGGTGTAGGTGGGTGGAGGCGGCGGTGCGGTGGTCGTGGTTGTCGTTGTCGTGGTCGTTGTCGGCGGCACGGTCGTGGTTGTCGTGGTCGTCGTGGTTGTGGTCGTCGTTGTTGTCGTCGTGGTCGTGGTTGTCGTGGTCGTTGTCGGCGGCACTGTCGTTGTCGTCGTGGTTGTCGGCGGCACTGTCGTGGTCGTCGTGGTCGTCGTCGTTGTCGTCGTGGTTGTCGTGGTTGTCGTCGTGGTCGTGCGCCGAGGTACGGTCGTGGTCGCACGAACCGTCGTCGTCGGAGCAATCGTCGTGGTTGTCGTGGTCGGCGCAACAGTGGTCGTTGGCGAAACAGTGGTCGTTGGCGAAACGGTGGTCGTCGTGGTCGGTGCCGTCGTAGTCGTCTGAGCAACCGCCGTAGTTGTCGTTGACTCGGCGGTCGTCGTCGGAGCATCAGTGGTCAACACCGCCGCAAGAACGGGCTCTCGCTCAACAACTTGGGTCTGTGCTGAGACAAACTCCGAATCGATTACATACTCGGGGTTCTTGGCGTCACGTTCTTCCGCCGGCGGCAATTGCTGCTTGGCCACCACTTCGGTAAGCACCGTGGGCAGTGCCACCTGCGCCGAGTTGAGGTTCAGCGCAATATCCGTCGTCTTCGTGATCGAGTTTCCCGATTGCGACACTTCAGTCACTTGCACCTGCCCGCTTCGACTCTGCGTGCTGATCACAATCTCGGCTTCTGGCCGCGCAACCGGTGCTGCCAGAACCACCTGTGGAATCTCTGGCGTCGCCACCACCGAGGCTTGGCGCCCTGACTCGGTCGTGAGGCTCGCCGTGATTTGCTCGACGCCGACCTGCACTTCAGACACTGCTCCGGTCACTGCCACCGCCACATCGGCTGCCGCAACGGTGGTGGTGGCAGCCGTCGACTCGGTGGTGATGGTGTCGGCACCTACCACCACGACCGCCTCGCCACTGGGGTTCACCACCTGAGCAATCGCGTTGGGTTGCACCACGAAGGCTGACGCCGCAGCGCTCAACGTCAAGGTGAATTGCGCCTCGCGAACAATTACCAAGAAGTCGCGCACCGGTTTGCGCCGCGTCGAACTCGCCGCGGTAGCACCCAGATCCTTTGGCGCGCTTCCGGTAGTCGTGTTCGTGATTGATGCCAGGGCGAGCCGTTCGAACCGCAGCATTTCGGCAAAGTCAAGCCCGCTGATTTGCATGAAGCGGCGGAGCTCAGCCCAATCGTTCGCAACCGCGATAACCACGCCGTCTTCTGGCGGCGATTCGTCGTCGGCGAGAATGAGCCCATTGAGAATCGGTCGCACCTCTACCAAGTCGCTCGACTCGCTCAATGCGCCATACTCACCGTCGCTGGTGCTGACCGACCACGCATCGTCATCAGCACGAATCACCAACACCGAGTTCAGCGAGTCTCCGCCGTCACCACAAAACGGACACTTCGACTGGGTTCGGGTTTCCATCGATGCAAGGTCAACGTCACCCGCGATGCCAGTCCACGGGCTGGGGTCTTGTGCAGGGTCCTCGGCGGCGAACGAGAACGACCACGTGTCAGCAGTGAGATCCATTCGCACGTATCTGTTGCGACCGGGCCAGTTTGAGTCGTATACGCGAACGACCGCCACGTCTTCACCCTCAAAATCCACCGCGTACGGCAAAACAGCGTGACCGCCGCGCGGCGTGTAGAGGCCAAGCACGAAGTCGTTCGTGCCTGTCGAAAAGCCACGCCCGAGCTCGTTGACGATTTCGCGCAATGAACGTGTCGCCCACTGATCGCGTTCCTCTTGCACCTCGGGCAAGAACTGAGTAGCGAAGCCTCGCAAGATTTGGCGAGTGACGTCACCTTGATTGGCGAGTTCGAATGTCGGCGGAGTCATGCGACCGTCAAAGCGCACGGCCGCTTCCACTGCAAGACCCTCACAGTGCCCGGCCAGCCGTGACTGATTCACCATACGGGCCCACGCAGCCGCTTCGGCTATGGCCACGCACGGCGACGTCACACCGTCGACGCACGCTTCGGCCCCAAACATCGCGGCGAGGTCGGCATCTTCGAACACTTCTGGCACGGCAGAAGCGCCAAAATTTGGGAACGAGTAGCCGTCTGGTGTTGGGCGAAGTTCGGTTGCGATCGGCACGGTTACTTCGGGGGCCGCTTCGTCGCCGCCGCCGCCCGAGCACGACGAAGCGATAACCGTGAACACCATGAGTGCCTGAGCGAGACGCGAACTGCGACTCATCTCATGCCCTACTTAGGCTGCTGCTTGCCCTTTGCCGCGACGTGCGAGCACCGAACCAACTCCGGCCAGAACGATGAGTGCTCCGACCAACGCGAGCACCAAGGGCAGACGGTTCGACTGCGGCACCTTCTTCGACACGACGAGCGACGCCGTCTCTGCGACCTTCGTGGGAGTTATGCGGGGTGACAGCACGACGACGTCTCGGGTCAACACCACGGGTGCAGAGCCATCGGTCGGTGTAATGGTGACCGTCAGTTGCCGTGCGCCAGGTCGAATCGCTACCACTCCACTGCGCTTCACACCGTCGATCACGGTCGACTGCGAGCCGAGGGTGATTTCAATTGCTGCCCCGTCGACACCGGCTTCTTCAAGGAGCAGTTCGACGCACGTCTCATCACAAACCAACTCACGCAAGGTTGAGGGAATGCCGACGCTCGCCTCGGTCGGCTGCGACGGTTCTTCCGACGCAGTGGTTGCGTCGTCTGAGGAGACCTCGTCGGGCACCAGCACCTGAAGTTCTTTCACTGGCAGGGCAAACGATGGTGGATCTGGTTGCAGATTCGGCGGTGGCTCGCTGAGCGGCGTCACCACTGGCTCGGTATCGACCGGAGCAACTGGCACCGTTGTCGTCGTCGTCGACTCTTCGGTTGACGGCACCGTTGTGGTCGTGGTCGTTGTCGTCGTGGTCGTCGACTCTTCGGTCGATTCTTCGGTTGACGGCACCGTCGTCGTTGTCGTCGTCGTCACGCCTGTGGGGTTCTCTTCTTCAACGACGCCGATGACTACGCGACTACCGAATCGCAAAGCGAGCTGATATTCCGTCTGAAATTCCCCCTCCGTTGCGCAGTCGCTTGGGTATTCGATGTCGTAGGTGGTCGCGAGCAAGGTGTACGTGCCTTCAGGCAGAAAACCGCTCATACGCGACGAGAGATACCCCGTGCCCGCGTCATTTTCGCCGCTGTCGTCATCCGTCGCAATCACGTGGCCGCTGCCGTCATACAACTTGAGATATGGGTCGACGTAGTTCGGGCAGTAGTAGACGTCCTCAAATTGCAGGCTGTTGCCGCGGAACTCAAAGAACTCACCACTGGCACCAATCTCAATCGAGAACGATTGCGGTGCATCAACAGCCTCAATGAATTGTTCTCCCCACTCGACATCAGAGAGCGACTCTTCCTCATCCTCTTCGACGAAGCCCGAGCCGCCGCCGTAAGAGAGATCGACGGTGCCCCACCATTCGATTGAGCCTTCCCACGGGGTCTCGTCGGGATTGATCTCATACACGACCACGTCGAAGGCCTGCCCCCGGAATTCCTCGGGATCCACGCCTTCGGCATAGAGACCAACCGCACAACCGGCCCATGGTGCCGTCACGAACTGACCGACAATCTCACCCGAAGGTGCTCGAAGCGCCGCGCCGAATTCGCCCCTCGAACAGCCGCCTACCTCATCGGTCTCCCCTGTGAGAGTCAATTCAAAGTAGTTGGCGGAGTAGTCGTCAGGAATCGTGAAACTCAACACCGAGTCAGCCGGGAAGTCAGGCGTGAACCAGCCCGAGAAGTATGGCGCGTCTTCCTCTTCTTCGTCAAAGAACTCTTCCTCTGGAATATCAACATCGGGAACGTAGAACTGATGCTCTGCAGGTTCGCCGAGTCCACCAATCCAGTAGCTGTCCAACTCAAGAACAACTTCACTTGTCGCTCGGCTTGTAACCCGTAGGGACGAGTCATTGACTGGCTCTAGAGGTCCGAGCGGGGTGTTCTCATCTCCCCAGAGCCACGTCGGATTTGAGTCATTCGGAACTGCTCGTACGAACAACATCGCGGTAATTGGACGCGCGCAGTCAAAACTTGCGCTACCGATTGTGGTAAACGCCGTGCAGATCACGTAGCCGTCAAGCGGTTCGAGGTCGCCTGTACCGCCGCCAGAATTCTCCTCGCTCGTCTCTTCAACGGTCCGCTCGAAGCTGCCAGTGAAGTCGTTCTCAACGTCGGCGTAGGTCTCCACCTGATAACTACCCGAATTCGTGACTGAGCCGCCTTGAAAGTTAACAGTGCCAACGAGTTGATCTCCAATGTAAAAGCGATATTCGCCAAGTTGGGTGGATCCTGAACAACTGTTATACGGACAATAACCGCCCGACGGAGTCACCACTCTGGTTACTTCGTTGCAACCGGAAGCTCTCACATACCCTGAATTCTCAGTGACGGTCAATTGACAATCTCGGGTTTGCGTGATGACTGCTGGCTCGGTTGGATATGCGACAGACCCAGAAACGGCGACATCGTTACCAACGTGCACCTCAAACGTGAAGCCAACTCTGTCGGGGTTTGGCACCGACGCACGACTGCCATCAGAAACTGTCTGAATCTCGCCTGATGATGCGCCATCGAAGGTGATCTGAACTGCGGTTGCGGCATCACACGGGTCGACATAGGCAATACCCACATTGAGGTCAAGCCCAGCCGACGCGTCGCACTCAATGAGTTCAGTGGCGGCGGCATCTTCACCAACTTCTTCGGCGATGGTCTCCGGCGTCACGAGCGAGGCCTGATCGATGCCGGTGAACGATTGGATATCGCCGCGTTGCACCGTGCCCGAGGCGATCACTACCCCTGCTCGCGCCACCTGAAAGACATATTGGTCGACTGCACCCACGTTCATGAGGAACACTTCACCGCCAGCCGCGGTTCCAGCACCAAATCCGCCGTCATACTGCACGCGCACCTCGTCGGCATCGGGGCATGTGGTGATGGATGCAAGTTCGGGACGATCAGCATCGAAA
>RFMM01000215.1 GCA_009927665.1 Actinomycetota bacterium | reverse complement strand
CTGTGCGCCGAGTTGTTCATAGTCAGCCGCACTGAGATACTTCACCGCGCCGCGAGTTCCCACCGGCATGAACGTAGGCGTGGTGTAAGTGCCGCGCGCAAGTGTGACGATGCATGCTCGCGCTGCACCATCTGTTGCACTGATGGCCGCAGTCGCCCGAAACACTCTCGTCAGGCTATGCGCACCACCGCGTTACTTCGCGCGGCGGTCAAGCAGCATCGCATCGCCAAACGAGAGAAAGCGATACTGCTGAGTGATGGCGTGCTCGTACAACCGCCGCCAGCGATCACCGACGAATGCGCTGATCATCAGAAGCAGTGTGGTTCTCGGCATGTGAAAGTTCGTCATCAAGACATCAACATGCCTGAACTCGAAGCCAGGTGTGATGAAGAGGTTGGTTCGACCCGAGGTCTGCCCGGTCGCACCGACCGACTCGAGTGCGCGCGTGGCGGTGGTGCCGACGGCAACAACCCGCTTGGCCGACTGCACGGCGTTGAGCGTTTCGTGCGGCACGTGATACGACTCGGTGTGAATCACGTGATCGCGCGGGTCGTCGACGGTGACGGGCGCAAAGGTGTCGAGACCCACAACGAGTTCGACGTTCGCAATCGGCACCCCCATCGCTCGCACAGCCGCGAGCAACTCGGGCGTGAAATGCAGCCCCGCAGTTGGCGCGGCTGCCGACTTCGCTTCGCGCGCATAGACGGTTTGGTAACGAGTCGAGTCGTCGAGGCGCTGCGTGATATACGGCGGCAGCGGCATCTCACCGAGACGAGCAATGAGCGATGCGGGGTCGTCGTGCACGAACGAGACGCGAAACGTGTCTCCTTTGGTGCCGCGACCCAACACCGTAAGTGCTTCGGAGTTGTCGGTCGCGTACAGCACCTCGCCGGGTTTCATCTTGCGCCCCGGTCGAATGAGCGCCTCCCACTCACGATGCGTGTCATCGAGCGGCTCGAGCAGCAGCACTTCCACTGCCCCGCCAGTCGAGCGAGCAAGGTGCAGTCGGGCCGGCACAACCTTGGTGTCGTTCACGACGAGCACGTCGCCATCGCACAGCAACTGCGTCAGATCGCGCACCGTGGCGTCACGCGGTGCCGCCGCACCCTGGTCGACGAGCAACCGCGCCGAGTCACGCGGCTCAATCGGTGTCTGTGCGATCAGCCGTTCAGGAAGCTCGTAGTCGATGTCGGAGAGTTGCACGCTGCAGCAATCGTGGCGATTGGCGTTCTTAGAACAGCTCGGGGGCGCGGTCAGGCGGGGTGAGCCCGAGATGGGTGAAGGCAGCCGGCATCGCCACTCGCCCGCGCGGCGTGCGCGCAAGGAGACCCTGCTGAATGAGGAACGGTTCATAGACGTCTTCGACCGTCTCGGGCTGTTCACTCACGGCGATGGCCAGGGTGGAAAGACCAACCGGCCCACCGCCGAACCGTTCGCACACCGCCCGCAGAACGGCTCGGTCGACCTTGTCGAGCCCGAGTGGGTCGACGCCGAACGTGCGCAATGCTTCGTCGGTGACCGCGCGCGTGATGTCGCCGTCGGCGCGCACCTGAGCAAAGTCGCGCACGCGGCGCAGCAAACGATTGGCGATACGCGGAGTTCCGCGCGAGCGCGACGCAATCTCAGCGGCGGCTTTGTCGTCGATCTCGACCCCGAGGATGCCCGCCGCTCGCACGATGATGTGGCGCAGCTCGTCAACCTCGTAGAACTCGAGCCGTGCAACGAGACCGAATCGGTCGCGCAACGGCCCCGTGATCATGCCGGTGCGAGTCGTCGCACCGATCAGCGTGAAACGCGGCAGAGTGAGGCGAATCGATGAGGCGGCCGGACCCTTACCGACGACGATGTCGATCTGAAAATCTTCCATTGCCGGGTACAAGATCTCTTCAACGACACGCGACAAGCGGTGCACTTCGTCGATGAACAGCACGTCGCGTTCTTCGAGCTTGGTGAGAATCGCCGCCAAGTCGCCCGCTCGCTCGAGCGCCGGACCCGACGTGACGTGAAACCTCGCCCCCATTTCGTTGGCGACGATGCCCGCCATCGTGGTCTTGCCGAGCCCTGGCGGCCCGGCCAAGAGCACATGGTCGGCGGCCTCGTTGCGTTGACGAGCCGCGCCGAGCACGATCGACAGGTGGTTCTTCAGTTCCGACTGGCCAACGAAATCACTCAGTCGACGCGGCCGAAGCGCGCTGTCAACATGTGCGTCACCCTCGTCTCTGGTCGTCGGGTCGACGAACTCCTCACGCACGGCGAGCCCCCAGCAGACTGAGCGCTTCGCGCAACATCACCGCTGCGTCGTTGGTGATGGCGATCTCGCGAAGCACCGCACGAATCTCACTTTCGTCATAGCCGAGGCCGGCGAGTGCATCACGCACGTCGCCAACACCACCCACCGTGCGGTCGCCGATTGGGCGCGGCTCGTCGATGACGGGCAGGTTCAGTCGATCTTTGAGTTCGAGCAGCAGACGCTCTGCCGTCTTCTTTCCGACACCGGGTACCGCAGTGAGCCCAGCGACGTCGCCCGAGACGACGAGATCGACCAGGGTGCGTGGCGAGTGCGTGGCAAGAATCGCCATCGCCAACACTGGCCCGATGCCCGTCGTCTCGATCAGTTGACCGAAGATGCGTCGCTCGTCACGGTCGAGAAAACCGAACAACGTCTCGGCATCTTCACGCACGTGGTGATGAATATGCAGAAAGGCTTCGGTCGTTGGCTCGAGTTCACCGAGCGTGCGCGGCGTGACGTTGACGACGTAGCCGACCCCGGCAGTCTCGACGAGCACCGTCGAGTCGGTGAGCCGCTCGAGTACCCGACCGCGCAGCGAACCGATCATTGAACGCCCCTCGTGCGGGCCACGCTGCGCGCGAACGGTTGAGCAGCAATATGACACAGCGCCAGCGCTGCTGCGTCTGCCGCATCTGCTGGCGTTGGTGCGGTGCGCAAACCAAATCGCATCTGCACCATGCGTGCCACCGCAGATTTGTCGGCACTACCCCACCCTGCGACGGTGTTCTTCACTTGCGTCGGCGTGTACTGCGCAACGACACAGCCGCGCGACGCTGCCAGCGCCAAGACGATGCCGCTCGCTTGGCCGACGCTCATCGCGGTGCGCGTGTTGTGTTGAAAGAACACCCGCTCAACAGCGACTGCCGCTGGTGCGTATTCGTCAAAGAGCGCCTCAAGATCGCGTTGCAGGTGTGCGAGCCGATCGGGCAGCTCGTCACCAGCGGGCGTTGCCAAGACGCCAAGCGACACCAGTTCGGGTTGTGCGGCTTCGCGCACCACCGCATAACCGCAGCGGGTGAGACCCGGGTCGATGCCGACAACCACGGGCACCTCGTCACGGTCGCGACCGCGCGCTGCCGGCGAGACGCGTGTCTGGGGCCCTTGCCGAGGGGCGAACATGTGTTTGATGCTAGCGCAGGGCGGTGATGGCGTCCATCAATTCGCGCACCGGTCGGTAGGTCACCCCGACGAGGGCGCGATGGGCATAACGAATCGTGCCTGATGCGTCGACGACGAAGACACTGCGACGCGGCAAGTCCATGAGACCAAGCACGCCGTAGGCGCGGTGCACCGTCTTATCGCTGTCGGCAAGTAGCGGAAACTGAAACCCGTGCTTGGCGGCGAACTTCTCGTGGCTGGCGACGTCTTGGGTGCTGATGCCGAGCACCTGCGCTGAGACTCCGGCGAACTGCGAGAGTTCGTCGTTGTAACTGCACAGCTGTTTAGTGCACACGGGCGTGTTGTCACCCGGGTAAAAAACGAGCACGACCGGTGCTCCGCGATACTGCTCGAGCGAATACGTCTTGTCGCCCGTGCCGGGCAACGAGAAGTTTGGGGCTACGTCACCGACGCCGATGGTCATGCGACCACCGTAGCGAGCCCGCGGCGCAGGCTCACGATGCTGCGGCCTCGAGCAACTCTTCAGAGATATCGAAGTTCGAGTACACATCTTGCACGTCGTCGTGCTCTTCGAGTTCGTCCATGATGCGCAGAATTGCCTTGGCGTCGCTCGCGTCGGTGACGGGCACGGTCTGTGCTGACACCATCGTGCTTTCGGCCGACTGCACGGCAATCTTCGCCGCTTCGAGGGCTGCCTTCACTTCGTACACCTTGTGGGCATCACAAGTAACTCGCCACACCGAGCCGTCATCGGCCAGATCGTCGGCACCGTGCTCGAGCACGGCATTCATCAACTCGTCTTCATTCACCGTGCGATCGACGAGAATCACTCCCTTGCGACTGAACTGCCATGCCACCGCACCTGGGGCCGCCATCGAACCGCCACTCTTGCTGAAGATGGCCCGCACGTCTGACGCCGTGCGATTGCGATTATCGGTGAGAATGTCGATCAGCAGTGCCACGCCGCCGGGCGCATATGCCTCGTAGGTGATGGCCTCGTAGTTGGCACCTTGTGCTTCGCCTGTCGCGCGCTTGATTGCACGGTCGATGGCATCGTTGGTCATCTGGGCTGCTTTTGCCTTTTGAATGATGGTGCGCAGCGGTGCGTTCGCTGCCGGGTCTCCGCCGCCTTGGCGTGCGGCGACATCGATCTGACGCGCCAACTTGGCAAACGTCTTGCCGCGCTTCTGGTCGATCACCGCTTTCTTGCGTTTGATGGTTGCCCATTTGGAGTGTCCAGACATTGCCGCCCCTTACCTCGCGCCCCGCGCAGGCGAGCCAGTCGCGCTTGCAACGAGGCCGAGAAACAGCGCGTGCACACGGTCGTCGTCGCTCAGTTCGGGGTGGAATGACGCCGCCAGCACGGTCGTTGAGCGTACGAGCACGGGCACGTTGTCGTGACGAGCGAGCACCTCGACCCCCTTGCCCACACGGGTCACGCGCGGCGCGCGAATGAAGACCGCATGAAATGCTCGGTCGAACCCCTCAATGCCAACATCAGTCTCAAAGCTGTCGACTTGTCGACCATAGGCGTTGCGCTGCACGTCGAGGTCGATTGCGCCGAACGATCGCTGGTCGGGCCGCGCGTCACTCACGTGAGCGGCCAAGAGAATCATGCCTGCGCAGGTGCCAAACACGGGCATGCCATCGGTGATGCGTTTGGCTAGCGGATCAAAGACTGCCGACGTCTCGAGCAACTTCGACATCGTGGTCGACTCACCACCTGGCATCACCAGGGCGTCGCAGTCGTCGAGGTCGGACGGCA
>RFMM01000013.1 GCA_009927665.1 Actinomycetota bacterium | reverse complement strand
CGTCTCGGCCGCAGCGCCTTTGGCCTCACGTGGCCGCTCTTGACCAAGAGCGACGGAAGCAAGTTCGGCAAGACCGCCGATGGTGCGGTCTGGCTCGACCCCAAGAAGACGTCGCCGTATCAGTTTCGACAGTTCTGGGTGCAGGTCTCTGACGACGACATCGAGCAACTCTTGCCGCGCTTCTCGCTGCAGACGCTCGATGAGGTCACCGTGCTGCTTGACGCCCAGCGGGCCAACCCTGCGGCTCGACCGGCGCAACGGGCGCTGGCTCGCGAAATGACGGCACTCGTGCACGGCACTGCCGCCGCCGATGCGGCCGATGCCGCTGCCGACATTCTCTTTGGCGGTGATCCGATGACCGCGACGCAGGCCACCATGGATTTCATCGCCGCTGAAGTGCCCGCCACCAAGATGGGCACGGCGGTGTTGGCAGACCCCGCCGGCATGCTGGCGGCGCTGCCTGGGGTGGCTGCGAGCAAGAGCGAAGCTCGCCGATTGCTGTCGCAAAAGAGCGTGCGCATCAATGGTGTCGTGCTGACAGAAGACGCAGATCTGCACGCCATTTCGCTCTTGCACGAGCGGTGGCTGCTCGTGCGCAAGGGCAAAACCACCTTCCATCTGGTGGATTTCGGTCGCTAACGGCAAGGAAGGCCCACCCGGGCGAGGCGACGGTCGACGTGGGCCCACCTGGGCGAGGCGATGGGCGAGCGGGGCCACCCGGGCGAGCAGGCCCGCGAGGCAAGTCCCACACCCGGCAGGTTGTGGGGTCCCACATCCTTCCGCTAGTCTGGCGAGTCCGCGTTTCAGGACCCCGACAAGGTCAGAGTCCGAAGGCGGAAAGAGCGGAGACCTCTGCCGATGGCATGTGTCCGCGTGAAGCTCCTTGAAAACGGAAGAGAAGACTGAACGCCAGTGCGGGCAGCAATGGTGACCTCGTGTCACTAGATGCTGTCTGTCAATTCGTTGGTGTCACCTCAGCAGTGACACTGACAAAAGTAATAACCAGATCAGATGAGCATCTGATCGGTCAGGACATGTCGATGCGGACAGATGCAAATCTGAAAAGTCGGCATGAGCCCTTCGAAGAATTACACCTCGCCTACAGCGCGAAGCACGAAAGTGCAGAGTGAGTAACGCGAGAAATTCTTGACGGAGAGTTTGATCCTGGCTCAGGACGAACGCTGGCGGCGTGCTTAACACATGCAAGTCGAACGAGATCCAATGTGTAGCAATACACAGGAAGATCTAGTGGCGAACGGGTGAGGAACACGTGAGAAACGTACCCCAGACTCTGGGATAACAGTCCGAAAGGACTGCTAATACCAGATGACGTCGGAGGTCCGCATGGACCACTGACGAAAGGGATTCCGGTTTGGGAGCGTCTCGCGGACCTATCAGCTAGTTGGAGGGGTAACGGCCCACCAAGGC
>RFMM01000109.1 GCA_009927665.1 Actinomycetota bacterium | reverse complement strand
GGCGGTGTTGTCGATGGTGATGTCGATCGTTTCGGCATCGGGCCAGTCGTCAATGACTTCTCGGGGCAGTTCGGGTCCGATTCGCGAGGCGAGAAGCCGGCGAATCTGCTCAAAGGGGTGTTCGTCGACGCGGTTGATGGCGGGCCTCTCTTTCGTTATGGGGTGAAGATCTCCTCGATGGCTCGCTCGAGCCGGGTGACGAGTCGTGTGAGGCTTGGGTTGCTGGTGGCGTGCTTCTTGAACGCTGCGAGCAAGCCGCGGTAGTTCATCTCTTGACCTACTCGACCGGTGTTGAAGTTGGCGAAGATGTCATCGAGCGTCTCACCAGCGCGCACCTGCACGAGGGTTGACTCGGCATTGTGCACCTTGTCGGCGAGTGAAACCAAAATCGAGGGATCATCAGACGGCTTGGCTGCCAAGTGTCGGTGATACGCAGTCTTTCGTTCGTGCCAGGTCGCTTCGGTTCGCTCTTGGCCGTAGACACCGTCGCTCGTGCCCTGCACGATTGCAACGATGTTGTGCGCCGACTCGGCAGGCACCTCGGCGGCCATCAGTTCCCAGGTCAGCGATTCACCGAGACATCTTTACTGTCTTCGAGCACGTCGTGCAGCAGGGCAGCGGCGGCCTGATCTTCGGTGCCGCCGTGTTCCATCACCAACGCCGACACCGCCATGAGGTGCGAGAGATAGGGAATATCACCGCCCTTGCGGCTGATGCCGGCGAACTCGCGCGCGGCAACCATGTAAGCGCAATGCAACGCGATACCTGGTTGCCAACGCGGCGGAATCTTCTCCTTCATCTGCCTCGAGTGTGCCACACCGTTGTTACGCACGAAGGTGACGCTGTTGTGCCTCACCCGTGTCGCGCAGAATCTCGTCGTCAGTCGAAGAACTTCTTTCCCGACAAGTCGACCGGGCGAGGTGCTGCGACTGCTGTGATCACCTTGCCGCCACGCGGACCCTCGCCGGCAGGCGCCGTCTGGCACTTCATGGCGAGGAAGTCCTTGTCGAAGGGAAGTTCACGGTTCCACACCACGTGATAGGTGGTGGCATCGCTGAAGTAGAACGCTTCCACTTGCCAGTGGCATCGTCCGCCGTGCGGTGCGCCTGACGCGCCTTCGTTCTCCGCCGGGGCAATGCGAATACCCGCGTCGTCAAACAAGCCGATCAACTGGCCGAGAGTCCACCCCGGATACTCGAGCGCGAGGAACTTCTGGGTGAAGCCCCTGCCAATCGGAATGTAGTGGGTGTAGTGCAGCACCTTGTCGACGTGCGCCCGAGTGAGTTGCCAAAGGAACTGGCTCGGGTCGACACCGTCGATCGGTGCGGGGTTGGTGGGGTCATTGCTGGTGGTCATGATGTCTCCTCATCGCATCCGGCGTTACCACCGACTCGAAGTCGGTTGGTGACCTTCAACGGGCCGGGCCCCTCAGGTCGTCTGGATGAAGTGACGCCGTTTCCGACGCCATGGCAATCGTGCCACGAGGGTGTTACGCACCTTCGCAGGGCGGGTGTGACGGCTCGATCGCAGGGCGGGTGTGACGGCTCGATCGCAGGGCGGGTGTGACGCGGCCCGCAGCACAGCTCGTGATCTGTCGAATTCCGGGAAGTCTGCGCCATGCCTGTCACAGCGTGTGATGCCCCATGCGTAAGGTGAGGAATCGGGCCCGATGCCCGTCTCACCCCGGAGCCCACATGACCCAACACCACCTGACCAAATCGAACTTCAAACTCGGCTGCGACTGCCCGTTCAAGCTGCGGTACTACAAGGCCAAGTACCCGAGCACGCTGCAAGACAACGAGATGCTCGAGTTCTTTGCCGAGGGTGGATTCATGGTCGAGGCCATCGCCCACGCAGTGATGTTGCAGCGCAATCCTGCCGCGACGTTTGAAGAGACGTTCACGCACGGTCGCTACAGCGCACGCGTCGATGGTTGGGAGACCGATGGCAAGCACGCCACGCTGACGGAAATCAAGGCCAAAAGTGTCGAGTCGGGTGACCCAGCACAATTCTTCGGCACGAACGGTGAGATACTCGGCAACTGGCGTGAGTACTTGCTCGACATCACGTTTCAGGTGATGGTCGCACGGGCCGCCAACCCAGGTCTACAGATCACGCCGAAATTGTGCATGGTAAACAAGACCAAGCCAAGCAACCTCGAAGCGATCTACGCCAACATCGATCTGCTTGACGACGACGCTGATCGCAGCAAGCCCCGCGCTGTGTTCACCGGTGACGCAAAGGCCCTCGCAGCCGATCACTTTCTTGAGTTCATCGACTGCACCGCCGTCGTTGACCTCCTCATGAATGAGGTAGTCGAATCGGCGGCGATGCTGCTCGAGTTCATGGACGGCAAGCGACCCGACATCACGCCCGCACTCACCGCAAACCCGTGTAAGAAGTGTGAGTTTCGCGGTGCACACCTTGCGCCAAACGGTTTCAACGAGTGCTGGGGTGAGACCCCGCCGAGTGGGGCACACGTCATTGACCTGCCGCACGGCATTCGAGGCAAAGAACTTGGCGCGGCTGTAGCAGCAATGCTCGACCGGCGCGACTATGAGCTCGCGAACATTCCCGACGCAGTGATTGAGGGTGGCAAGTCATACGGCCCGCCGCGTCGACACCACGTGCAGACGTTGCGCACCAACAAGCCGGTGCAAGAGCCAGAACTCGTCGAGAAACTGCAGTCACTGGAGTATCCGCTGCACTTCATCGACTTTGAAGCGTCGCGAATACCCGTGCCGTATCTGCCCGGCATGAAGCCCTACGAGCAGGTGGCATTTCAATTCAGCTGCCACACGCTGACTTCGCCCGATGCGACCGAGCTACAGCATTCGCAATGGCTCAATCTGCGAGACGTATACCCCAATGAAGAATTCATTCGCGAGTTGCGCAACGCCATCGGCGAGCGCGGCACGGTGCTGGTGTGGAGCCACTACGAAAAGTCGACCTTGCGTGGCGTGCGTCGCCAGTTGCGCGAACGCGGGTTGCTCGATGCGTCGCTCGCCGCGTGGTTTCAGGGTGTGGTCGGGCCGCTTGCCGGCCCCGACGAGAAAGAAAAAGACATGCCCGACGGGCCACGCCTCGTCGACATGCTTGAGCTCTCTAAGCGGTTCTTCTGCCACCCGAAGATGGGCGGCAGTCACTCGATCAAAAAGGTGCTTGATGCCGTCTGGTCAGAGGCGAGCGAACTCTGGTCGCATCCGTGGTTTCGTCAGTATTACAGGCCCGGCGAAGACGGTCAGCCAATCGACCCATATCAAACGTTGGTGCGCGCAGAGACCACCGACCTGCTGGCAGAGACCTCAGAAGATGAGGGCGATGGTGGTGGCGTCACCAACGGTGTCGGTGCGATGCGGGCGTATCAAGATCTGATCTATGGCACGAGGCGGGGAGACGATGCGCACCGCGAGCAGCTGGCGATCGACCTCTACCGCTACTGCGGGCTCGACACCGCAGCGATGGTGATGATCTGGAAGTACTGGCTGACGCCGCGCAGCTGAGCCGTGGTCGCCGTCAACAGCGAACCGCGAGCTCCGAATCGCATGGCTGATTCGCGCTTTACTCGTCGCCTGACTCGAGTTCGAGAGTTTCTGCAACTGCAGCATCGACTTCGGCGATGCCCTCACGCTTGCGAATCTTCTCGATTTCCCGCACCTGCACGTTGAGCTTCTTGAATCGGGTGCCATCTTTGTTGATCGACTCAATTGCGCTGACCAGCTTCTTGAACTGGTCTTCGACGGTGTCGACAGCTTTGGTGTAGTTGTCCCACTCTTTGTGAAACAGGTTGATTCGCCGCATGATGTCAGCCGCGTTTTTCTCGGTATGAAAGCTGTCAGTGGCCTGGCGAATGACAACGAGGAAGGCGTACAGGGTAAGTGGTGTGCAGAGCACTACCTTTTGTTCAAGCGCCGTATCAATCAATTCGGGATCAGCTTCGTGCACGAATGAACTGATGCTCTCATTCGGCACGAACATGAGCACGTAGTCGATGGTGTTGTTCTCGGCCTTGTCGACATACTCACGCTTGGCGAGCGCAGAGATGTGGCCGTGTAAGCACTGAGAAACTGCACTTTGGCGTTTGCTCGCACGGCTTCGTCTTCGGCGGCGATGTAGAGCGAGTATTGGTCGAGCGGAAACTTGACGTCCATGAACAGCACCCGATCAGGTGGCATCTCGAACCGGTAGTCCGGCTTTCCGCCGCCCTCGATTTGTTGTTGTTTGGAGTAGTTCTTTCCTTCAACGAACCCAGCAGAGCGAAGGATGTCTTCTGCCAGGCGCTCTCCCCATTGACCGCGTTTCTGTGAGTTGGAGAGAATGTCTTTGAGATTGTCGGTGCGTTTGGCGAGTGCCGAGACGGCTTCTTCGACACTGCCGTATTGCTTACTGCTTGACTCACGAAGGTTCTGCAATTCGGTATTGATCTCTGATAGACGCTTGGTGACGTCTTGCGTGACGCCCTTCAATGTCGCGTCAATGACTTGCGCCTTGGCTCCGAGTAGATCGTTGCTCTGTTTGGTAACCGTTTCGGTGGCCAGACGAATCGCCTCTTGGCGATCTTGTTCGGCTTGGGTGCTGAGGCGAGCGACGGCGTCGTTGAGCGCCTTTTGTGCGGCGAGCTCGACGCGAGTGGTGAGGTCGTCGGGTGACACCGGGGGCGTTGTGACGGCTGGCGTCGACGCTGGCTTACGCCGAGCCTGAAAGACCACGACAGCAGTGAGGATGACAACAGCAACGGTGAGCACAATCTCCATGGCGGCGACAGTACCAAGCGGGTGTTCGCTACCCCTGTTTCGATTGCAGCGCGACAAAAACCATCTGAATGTTGCCCAGCGCATCGCGCATGGTTTCGGTGTGCTCGCCGAGTCGTTCACCCAGCCGTTCGACTATGGCGGCCATGGCGTCGATTGCCAGCGACGCCTCAGTGAGTTTCGGGGGAGTCGACGACAGGTGAATCGCCGCGAGTTCGTAGAGCCCCATCACGTGGTTGACCACGACGACCTGGGCGGGTGCCTCGGCGATGCGGCGGCGGGCGTCATCGAGTGCGGCCTGTGCTTCAGACAACGCGGTCGAATCACCGTCGGCATGACCGCTGCCGTCGAGTTCGTCGCCAAGGAAGTCGTCACTCATCGCCGCTACGCTATTGGAGGCGTTGCCACCGTTTCGGCGGCCAACGCAAGGCAAAGTGATCGGAGGCGCAAGCCACCTTTCCACCTCGCCACAAGATTCCAACGAAGGCAGCGATGTCGGTTGGTGAGTGGGTGTGGGTCGAGCGCCTTCGACGCGGTGCGTCGTGCTCGACGCACGCACACGCCCCAGCGGCTTCCTGACTTCCGCAGTATTCCAACTACACAGGAGGCCCAGCCGCTTGAACAGCAGTGAGCAGTCATAAGCACGTCAACCAATGAGCCGCGCTACAACGAGCGCATCCGGGTTCCCCGAGTGCGACTTGTCGATGCAGACGGTTCGCAAGTTGGCATCGTGTCGATCGAAGATGCCCTCGCCAGGGCACGAGCCGCCGATCTCGACCTCGTCGAAGTCGCAGCCCAAGCCGACCCGCCGGTCTGCCGAATCATGGACTATGGGAAGTTCAGATATGAAGAAGCCCAAAGAGTCAAAGAGTCGCGCAAAAAGACCATCCAGATCGTCACCAAAGAGGTGAAGTTCAGGCCGAAGATCGGCACCGGAGACTTCGACACGAAAGTGCGACACATGCTCGAGTTCTTGGAAGAAGGTCACAAGGTCAAAGTGACGCTGCAATTCCGTGGACGCGAGATGGCCCACCCCGAACTCGGGGCGAAGGTCTTGGAATCGGTGCTCGAACGACTCGGCCCGATTGCCAAGGTCGATACGCATCCGAAACTCGACGGCCGCAGCATGACGATGGTGCTCTCGCCCGACAAGAAGGCAGCAGCGAACGCCAAGAAAACGGTGCAAGCCAAGCCCAACACTCAGATCGCCTAATCACGCAAACCACGAAGGAGAACACGACATGCCAAAGATGAAGACATCAAAGACCGCCAAGAAGCGCTTTCGCAAGACCGGCAAGGGCAAGCTGCGCCGTCAGCAAGCGATGCGTCAGCACCTGTTCGAGAGCAAACCGTCAACTCGCACGCGCCGTCTCGATGGCACCGTCGACGTTCACCCCGGTGACGCGCGCAAGATCAAGCGCCTGCTCGCCGAGCGATAAACCAAGTCACATCCACCCACCAACACCTAAGGAGCACCCACCATGGCACGAGTGAAGCGTGGCGTACACGCCAAGAAGAAGCACAAGGCAATTCTCAAGAAGGCGAAGGGATACTTCGGCGATCGCAGCCGCACCTTCCGCGCCGCAAACGAAGCCGTTCTGCATGCGGGTCAATACGCGTTTCGCGACCGTCGTGCGAAGAAGGGCGAATTCCGCAGTCTGTGGATTCAGCGCATCAACGCCGGTTGCCGTCAGCACGACCTTTCGTACAGCCGCTTCATTGATGGCCTGAACAAGGCGGGCGTCGAAGTCGATCGCAAGGTGCTGGCTGACCTCGCCGTCACCGATGCCGCGACGTTCAAGAAGCTGGTCGACACTGCGAAGGCGGCGTTGGTCTGACCGACGACACGCTGGGGTTCAGTCACCAGCGGGTGCAGCAGCTGCGCCGACTGTTGGCGCGACGCTCGGCGCGTGTCGATGAGTCGGCGTTCGTCGTCGAAGGCGCGGTGCTCATCGGCGAAGCTCTTCGCGGCGGGTGGGATGTGCTCGCACAGTTCTTCTCGGGTGATGCTGCGCCTGTCGCCGAGTGCGACGCGCCGGTGTTCAAACTTGGTGAAGGCGTGCTCGATCGCATTGCCTCGACAGAATCACCGCAGCCAAACCTGGCGGTGGTGTCGAGGCGAACGGCGTCGCTTGCGCGACTCAAACCGTCGGCTGGGCTTGGGTCGCGTGGCGAAAGCTCTGCAGCTGGCGCACCGTGGGTGATGTTTCTTGACGCGGTAAGTGACCCGGGCAACCTTGGCACCATCTTGCGCAGCGCTGAAGCCATGGGGGCTGCAGGTGTGGTGCTTGGTGGCGGCACGGTCGAC
Source organism: Actinomycetota bacterium (assembly GCA_009927665.1). Lineage (GTDB taxonomy): Bacteria > Actinomycetota > Acidimicrobiia > Acidimicrobiales > Ilumatobacteraceae > F1-60-MAGs027. Next base: position 34,600 of record RFMM01000109.1, on the reverse strand, counting down.
CCGTTCAACCCCAAGGTGGTGCGGGCGTCAGCGGGTGCGCTGTTTCATGTCGCAGTCGTTGAGGGTGCGGCACTCTCTGATGTGAAGGCACTTGGCTATCGAGTGCTCGCAACGTCGTCGCACGAGCAAGCCGGTTCTGCGGCGCTCGATGGTGCCGATCTCAGCGGGGCAGTGTGCGTGGTGCTCGGCAGCGAGGCACATGGTGTGTCTGCCGAACTCGCAACGAACGTCGACGGATGGATACGCATCGATCACGCTGGGCGAGCAGAGAGCCTGAATGTGGCAATGGCCGCCACCATCATCAGTTACGAAATGGCTCGCGCCCGCCCCTGACTCGTCAGTCTCGTTTGGCGAATGAGGATGATTCGCACAAGAGTCAGCACAGCTAGTCCAGTAATCAGCAGCGCACCACATGTTGTGAACCACGCACGGTGTGAATCAGTCCCTGCCATGAATGAGTGCATCGAGACAACTGCAAACGACGGGTAACTCAAAAGATGAACGGTGTGCCAGACCTTGTGTGGAAGTCGCTTCATGAATCGCGAAGACACTTGAACTACAACGATTAGGTAAAGGCCGAAAATCCCCCACGCCAGCGGGGCTGGCTTCCAATTAGATAGCCACGGGACGAGCAGATCGCCGATTGAAAACTGTACGTAGCTGTCAAAAATGAGGCAGAGGAGATGCACGCCGACTGTCGCCCATGTCAATGTCCCTAGCCAGCGATGAAGGTCCAGCAACCACGCCGGTCGGTCAATGGTGCGCAAGACGCGAGAACTTAGAAGGATGCCCCACATCACGCTGAGACCCAGTAGCACCCATGCAACAACACCGGACGCGCGAGCAAGATGCCACCAGAATTGGGTATTTGTGATCACAAAAAAGAGCCAGGATTCATCGACGACTGCTAGCAGACGGTGAAAAGCTGCTCCAGTTGGAGTTGTGGACAGATGATCCATCTGCCCTGACAAGCAAGCCTGCAATTCCGTTGCGATCGAGTAAGGCAATCGCGGCCGAAGCCTCGGCTACGAGACATGCAGTGGCGAAGGCTTCGGCCCATGCGGCGCTCCCGGCGACGACTGTTGCTTGGACGATCTCAGCTCTTGTGGGATCTATTGAGAAGCCAGTTCTGGGGTCAATGAGGTGGCTTGTCTGCAAAGAAGCTCCGTTCCATCTACGTGCGAGAAGGTTGGACGTTGCAACACCTCCGTTTTCAAGTGTCAGATGAGTTATGGCGCCGTGTCCGGATGGGTGTTCGACCTCGATTGTCCAACCCTGCTCCTGGTCAGGTGAACCAATACAACGCAGATCTCCGCCAATGCTGACGAGCGCACCATTGGCCCCGGACTCGAGGAGAAACTTCGCCGTGAGGTCAGCAGCAAACCCCTTGCCAATTCCACCAACATCAATTGATGTTGACGGCGGGATGAATGTTGTCGCCGAGCGTTTAATTGCGTCTGTCTCAATCGGCGAACAATGACTGACGAGAGATCTCGCGTACCCAACTCGGATCATTTCGTTTCCAACGCGATGATCAAACATGCCATCAGTTGCGATTGAGGCAATCTCGGCGTGCATCAGAAGCATCCGAGTTTCCTCACTGAGGTCTTCCGTCGATCGGCCCCGATTGAGCTGGGAAATCTCGCTAGTTTCCTGAAACCTACTCCAGAGAGTTTCAAGTCGTTCGATGAGATTTTGAGCGGACCGTAGAAGCTCACTCTCATTGCGCTCGCCGAGTTCACTTACCAAAGTGATGAAAACTGTTGCGCCCATCGCTGGAAATGATTTTCGAGTGATTGTCGTTGTCACTTCGAGCCGCTCGTCCTTGCAGAAGGCGCTGCGGATTGCGGAACTTCCAAGATGATGCTGCCGCTAGTGCGAGCTTTACTCGAGGGCACCGCCGGCCAAATTGGTGAAATCGAAGATGTGAGGTTCTCGGGCGGGCCAGAAATCACCGGGGATGGCTGACGAGCAGGCGAATCGGAATGTGGCTGATTCGCCGTGTCCGAACCCGACTGTGAAGCAGTCGCGACAGTACCGAGCCGCAAGAGCGAGGCTATTCCGAGCACTGAAGCTACCGAGAGCCCAGCAGTCAGAATTCGCGCAGAACGAGCCGGATGTTTGTCTCGGCGCGTGCGTGCGCGTAACGATGCGAGTCGAGATTCAGTCGTCGGATTCATGATCTTCCTCCTCATGATCTCGGTCGCAATTCATCCCACGTGAGCCATCGTCGTCAGAATCACGGTCATGGTGGCCTGGAAATACGCGACCTCCTGGTTGCGGGAAGCCGTGCACTGAGACGTCGGTGACTACCTCGCCGGCTACGACCATTGCTCTGAACTCGTAGTGATTCTCGCCGCCTCTGAACTCAACTTTTACCAGCGTTCCTTTGGCGATCTGAACTTCTGCGTTGTATCCGTCTTCAATCGACGTCGAGTCGATGGTGAGTTCGTCAAGTTTTCTAGTAAGAGTTACGCTCCCGACCCCGGGAAGATCGTAAGACGTCTGAGTCCCGTTTGATGGTGAGCTAATTGCAGCACTGAATTCGGTATTGGAAGTAACGGTGTTCGTCTCGCCTGATGGATCGAGAACTTCTATTGCATTGACTTCTGGAATAGTCGATTGCGTTTCGGCCAGGGCGGTAGTCCTCGCGAAGAGGTTCGTGTTCACAGCCAGAGCAACAGCTGCTGCCGAGGCGACGGCGAAAACCGAGATGAGGGTTGCAGACCGAGTTTTCATGACTTCGAACGTAGAGCGGGCTACTACAAAGGAAATCCAATCAACATCCAAGTTTCGGTAAGTTCTGCGGTGAAGAGGGTCACCTAGCCCGTTGGGGAGTCGGTTTTCGGCGAGACTGTAAGAGTGCGAGTGCTGCTAGTTGAAGATGACGTTGCAATCGCGGAGTCATTGCGGGAGGGATTGAGCGCAGTCGGGCACACTGTCCAGCACGTGTCAACAGGTAAGGCGGCGATTGATGCGATGAATTATGAATTGATGATCCTTGATATTGGCCTTCCAGACATTGACGGTCTCGATGTATGTAGAAGTGTGCGCAAGAAGTCAAATGTCCCGATCATCATGCTGACTGCACGGAACGAGGAGATTGATCGAGTGCTCGGGCTCGAATCCGGAGCCGATGACTATCTCGCGAAACCATTCTCGTTGCGTGAACTCACTGCACGCATTCGCGCTGTTTCGCGCCGTTCCGTTGGCCAGCCGGAGAGTGACACGGTCGTCGTCGGTGGACTCGTAGTTGATCCGGTCGCGCGTCGCGCATTGTTGCGGAACACCGAGATTCCCCTGACCGCAAAGGAGTTTGACTTGCTTGAGTTATTGGCGAGAGAGCCCGGACGAGTCCATCGCCGTCAGGAAATCATGGAATCCGTATGGGATTCAAACTGGTTCGGTTCGACCAAAACGTTAGACGTGCATATCGCGACGATTCGCAAGAAGCTCGGAGATCCGCGTTGGATTGAGGCAGTGCGCGGAATTGGATTTCGATTTACCGAGCCCAGATGAAACGCAATTTCATTCTGGTCATTGTTGGAATAGTGGCGCTCGTGGTGATTGTGCGAGATGTCCCGTTTATCGCGCATGTGGCGCGAGTGGAACGTGAGCGTCAGATCACAAGACTTGAGCGCGACGCATATGTCCTTGCGGGGCAAGCGCGTGAACTAGTGGATGTGAATGGAAACCTCGGCGCAAGTGAAGCGGTCTCACTCGTCGACGAATTCTCTGCCAACAGTGCAATTGACGTCGTTGTAACTGACAAGAACGGCATATTGATCGCGTCAAGTGTCTCGGCCAATCGTGTCGGTGAGGACTTCAAAAATCGTCCAGAAATCGCGTCAGCACTTTTGGGAAATTTCGCTCTCGGAGGCCGACAATCGGTAACGGTTTCGGACACTCTGGTATATGCAGCAATTCCGATATTTTTCAGAGATTCTGTTGCGGGAGTTGTTCGTCTTTCCAGGCCACAAACAGTGATAGATCGTGAAGTGAATTCACAAGTTCGACAACTCGTACTTGCCGCTGGAGTCGCCGTTCTGATCGCCATCATTGCTGGCGTTGCGCTTGCCGGAGTCGTCTCGGCACCACTGCGGCGGCTACAGGATGCTGCTGAAGACTTGGCGCAGGGCAGAAATGCGGTGGTGAAGCCTGACGGACCCAAGGAACTTCGTGCCTTGGCGCGACAATTCAACTCAATGTCAGATCGAGTGTCGCAAATGCTCAGTCAACAGAAGCGATTTGCGGGTGACGCTGCACACCAATTGCGAACGCCGCTGACTGCACTCCGATTGCGTCTTGAGCAAGCTCATCAAAATCTACGCGTGGACACGGCCGCAGCGGGGAGTAATCTCGAGGCCGCATTGAAAGAGACTGACAGACTCTCGATGCTTACTGAACGAATGCTTCAGTTGGCGCGTTCCGAGGGTCAAGTTCTCGTGACGGAAAATTTCGATGTAGGAATACTCTGTCGTGAAATTGTGGAGGAGTGGAGCGCACTTGCCGGTGAGTCTCAAGTGAGTGTTGTCGCCGAAACCAATGGAGGCTTGCGTGTCGACGCGAGCAGGTTCGCGTTGCACGAGATTGTCGCAAATTACCTAGATAACGCTCTGAATCACGCTCCACCGCGCTCGACCGTGTCAATAATTGCGACTCGTCGTATGGACGAAGTAGAAGTCATCGTGCGAGATGAGGGACCGGGATTGAACGAGACCCAGCGCAGGATGGCTTTTGAGCGATTTTGGCGAGCACAAACTGAGCCGTCCTCGGAGAGCGCCGGTTTGGGGCTGGCAATCGTGGCCCAGTTGTCTCGCGCGGCATCCTTTGCGGTGGGGTTAAAACAGGCGCCAGGAGGAGGGTTGGATTCCGTGGTGCGGGTACCAGTTGATGGAAAGTTGCTCGATCGTGATGATGTAGTCACCGAGAACAGACGATCATGATGGGTCAAGCGAATCAATCACACTTCGTGAACGGTGCGCCGCTCGTTGGCCCGTGGCCAGAGCACTGCGAGACGCTCGTCGTCGGCATGGGTTGCTTCTGGGGTGCAGAGCGCAAGTTCTGGCAGGCACCCGGCGTGTATTCCACCTCGGTCGGCTACGCGGGCGGCTTCACTCCGAACCCGTCGTATGAAGAAGTGTGTAGCGGCCTGACGGGCCACACCGAAGTGCTGATGGCAGTCTTCGACCGCACGCAGACGTCGCTCGAGGCGATGCTGCGCGTGTTCTGGGAGAATCACGACCCGACCCAGGGGATGCGCCAAGGCAACGATGTCGGCACGCAATACCGCAGCGCGATCTACTACGCCAACGATGCACAACGAACGGCCGCAGAGAAGTCACGCGACGCATTCCAGGCAGAACTCACTAAAGCCGGATACGGCGAGATCACTACGGAGATTGCACCGCTACGCGACTACTTCTACGCGGAGGACTACCACCAGCAGTATCTCGGCAAGAACCCGAACGGCTACTGCGGTCTGGGCGGCACCGGCGTGTCGTGCCCCGTCGGCGTTGCCCGATGATTATCGACGTACGCACCCCCGAAGAGTTCGCTGCCGGTTATCTTGATGGTGCGGTGCTCATCGACTTTAAGAATCCGTCGTTTGACGCCGAAATCGCCAAGCTCGACACCACTGCGTCGTACATCGTCTACTGCCGTTCGGGCAACCGCTCAGCGCAGGCCGCCGAGCGAATGCGGGAGGTCGGCATCACCGACATAACTGACCTCGGGTCGCTCGAAAACGCCTCAGCCCAAACGGGCGTCGCCATCGTGCAGGGCTAAATCTGTGAGCGAGGTGTTTACAACGGGTGACCCGTACGCCGACTTCATCCTGCGCCTCACGCACCAGATTTGGGAAGAGCGAGACATTGAAGCGATTCGTACCTATTACGCAGATGCGGTGCCTGTCAAGTCGCCGAGTGGGATGACCACAGGTTCTCAATCGGTCATCGATTCCACGAAAGCCACGCTTGTCGAGTTTCCCGACCGTCAGCTCATTGGGGAAGACGTCATTCACACAGGCAGCTCGGATGAATGGCTGTCTTCGCATCGTATTTTTTCGACCGCCACACATCTCGGTCGCGGCTACTTCGGTGACCCGACAGGTCGCTCACTTCACTATCGAGTGATTGCAGACTGTGCAGTGCGCGACAACATCATTTTCGATGAGTGGCTCGTGCGTGACTTTGGGGCGATCGTGCGCCAAATGGGAAGCACGCCCGAAGAAGTCGCCCGCAAGATTGTTGCAGAGGCTGGTGGATCGACCCGCATGACAGATGTGATGTTCGCCCATGCGGCGCCGGTCTATCGCTCGCGTGGCAACGACCATGTCGCAGGGCGCACGTTGGCGCGTCTCGCCGAGCGACTCCTCACCGGTCGGTTTGACGAGGCCCGAGAAGACATCGATCGTGCCTGCCACTTTGAGTTGCCGGGCGGCGAGGTTGCACATTGGCGCGACTCGGGCGTAAGCAGCATACGGGTTCTCTTGGCCCCGCTGCGATGCATTGAGACGCAGGTAGACCACGCGATCGGTCACGCCGACCCGTCGCGTGGAGTGCGCGCAGCGGTTCGTTGTACCACCACGTTCGTACACGAAGGTGCGGGTGGTTTCGGTCAGCCTTCAGGTGAGGAGGTGCGGGTCATGTCGATCTGGCACGCTGATTTCGTGGGACCCAACATTGGCCGGCTGTACTTGTTGCTCGACGAGGTTGCAGTTTGGCGCCAGATTCTTTCTACCTGAGCAGGCTTTGGAAATCGTGACTACGTATTCATAAGATTGAGCGGCGTGGGCTCTTCACATCGTTCGACTTCGAGAGTCCGCCATCCGGGCGTTCATCACAACGCCCGAGGCGACGTGACTTCCTTCGACGTTGCGAAACGTGCTGGAGTTTCTCAATCAACGGTTGCACGAGTCTTCGCCCGTCCCGCTCTCGTCGCCGAGGCCACGCGCAACCGAGTGAGCCGCGCCGCTAGAGAGCTGGGTTATGTGCCGAGTGCAATCGCCGGTGGCATGCGGAACCAGCGGTCGGGGCTTGTCGGAGTAGTGGTACCTGCTCAAGGCGAATACTGGCAGAGTGTCATCTCTGCATTCGCACGACAAGTGGGCGAGGGCTCGCGGCAGTTGCTCGTGACCACATTTCGCGACGTCCAGGCGGTCGAAGGAGCGATTCAATCTATTTCGAGGTACCGGCTCGACGGGCTGGTGCTTGCTTCGTCGACGATCGGTGTCGGACAAATCTCGAGGTTGACGCAGCCTAACCATGCGGTCGTGGCGTTTAACCAGCCTGCAGCAGCCGGCATTGCACCGCTCGTCACCGTAGACAACCAGGGCGGTGCAGCTGCTCTGGCGCGTCACCTGATTGAACTTGGAGTAAAGAGTGCCGCATTCGTGGGTGGAGTTTCCTCGGCGTCTACTGATCAGCTTCGATATCGAGGGGCCGTCGAACAATTCGGAGCGAGAGAGATCTCCCTTCCCTACATCGAAGCTGGCTCGTTTACCTACGACGCCGGCTACAAGATCGGAGCAAACCTCGCCGAAGTTGGCAGAATTCCTGATGCACTGGTCGTTGCGGCCGATGAGATTGCCTTCGGTGTAATCGACGGCCTGCGCAGGCACGGTGTCAGTGTGCCAGGTGACGTGCGCGTGACGGGTTTCGACGGTGTCCCGCAATCGGCTTGGGAGGGCTATGGTCTGACCACGCTCGTGCAGCCGATCGAGCAGATGGTCGCGAGCGTGCTCCAACTGCTCTCTCTCAGCGCGGTTGATCAAATTGTGACAATCGAGGGAGAGCTACGTATCGCAAATACCACGAGAGGAGAAACTAGTCATGGCTGAGTACATCAAGAAGGCGACACGAAAGGCTGCCCACGGCGCGGATGCCGAGCTCACTTCACGAGTGAGCAACCTACTCAGAGAGGTGGAAGTCGACGGCGAAAATGCGGTGCGACGGATGTCAGCCGAGTTTGACAAATGGGAACCAGCACAGTTCCGTCTCTCTGACGCGCAGGTCGAAAAGGTCATCGCGGGCGTGAGCAAGCAGACGATCCACGACATCGAGTTCGCTCAGAAGCAGATTCGTAACTTCGCAAAAGCCCAATTGGCCAGCCTTAATCCGGTGGAAGTGGAAACCCTTCCTGGCGTGACATTGGGTCACAAACTGATACCAGTTGGCTCGGTCGGCGCATACGTGCCAGGCGGGCGCTACCCGATGGTCGCCTCCGCGCACATGAGCGTTCTCACGGCAAAGGTCGCTGGCGTGAAGCGGGTGGCAGCCTGCACCCCGCCAATCAATGGTGAACTGCCAGCCGAAACCATCACCGCCATGGCTTTGGCAGGAGCAGATGAAATTTACGTGCTTGGCGGTGTGCAAGCCGTTGCGTCGCTGGCGATTGGTACTGAATTCGTTGACCGGGTTGACATGATTGTTGGCCCCGGTAACGCGCTAGTTGCCGAAGCCAAACGGCAGCTTTACGGACGTGTAGGAATCGACCTGATGGCTGGTCCGACCGAAACGCTGGTGGTCGCCGATGAAACGGTCGATGGCGAAATCTGTGCAGTCGACCTGCTCGGTCAAGCGGAACACGGACCAACCTCGCCGGCGATCCTCGTGACGAACTCCCGTCGACTCGCCGACGAGACCATTCGTCAAGTCGAGTTGCAACTGAAGACCTTGCCGACTGCCGATATCGCATCAAAGTCGTGGGCTGACTACGGTCAGGTCATTCTCTGCAAAGATCATGCCGAGATGCTCGAGGTCGCTGATGATCTCGCCTTTGAGCATGTCCAAGTGATGACGAGCAATGACGACTACTTCCTTGAGAACATGCAGAACTATGGGGCGCTGTTCCTTGGGCCAATGACGAACGTCTCATACGGCGACAAAGTCATCGGCACCAATCACACCCTGCCAACGCAATCGGCTGCGCGCTATACCGGCGGCCTCTGGGTCGGAAAGTTCATCAAGACGGTGACGTACCAGCGAGTCACGAATCCGCAGTCCTCGGCGATGGTCGGCGAGTACTGCTCTAGGTTGTGCGCTATCGAACGCTTCTGGGGACACAAAGAACAGGCCGACATACGTGTGCGTCGATACTCGGGGGTCGGAGCGGGTTCTTGATGGGTTCCATGTCGTTGGAATCTGAACTTCGTCGACGCGTCGTGACGCCTGCCGACTTTGTCGCTGACACTTCTGCGTTCGTTGACGTACATTTGCCGCGCTCGGCGGGAAAGACGAGTTTCAGTTTCATCGGTGCAGGGGTCACCCAGAACGAAGACGCAAAGACCAACATCGTTGAACCGCACGGGTTCTGCGTAGGAGCAGCCGGCCTGCAACCAGGGATGATCAACAATGCGCATCTGCACTACACGGCAGAGGTTTTTGTCTGTCGAAGTGGTATGTGGAAGATGGCAATCGGTCTCGATGATCAGCTGGCGCTCACAATCGGGCCTGGCGACATCTTCGCAGTGCCGACGTGGGTATTCCGGAGCTTCGAGAACGTCGGAACATCTGACGGATTCTTGTATACGTTTCTCGGAGGTGACGATCCCGGTGGAATTCTCTGGTCTCCTCGCGTCTTGGAGCTGGCTCGGGAGTCGGGCTTGGTGCTTGACGAGACGGAAAAAGTCACCAAAGTTGAAGACGTTGTTCGCGGTGCATTGACACTGAAGCCAGTCTCGCCCGAGGCACTCGCGAAAATAGATCGCTATTCGCCTGAGGAGATTGAAGCTCGTGTGGTGCGCAACGACGCTCGCCGGTGGCAGGAGCACGCACTCCTCGCCTCGGTGATTCCGCAGCATCACTCATGTGTCGCCCCGGTGATTGGTGTCGGATTCAATCAGCACCGGCGCCATCACATCGCAATCACCTACCCACACGGATTTTCGGTCAACTGGCTGCGACTCGACGCGGGATCATCGCTCGGACGGCACAGAGTGGCATCGCCGGTGGCGTTATTGGCGATGGATGCTGATCTTGTTGTTGAACTCGGCGACGCAGCTGTGGTGAGCTGTGAGGTTCCGGCCGGATCGGTGGTATCTCTGCCCGCTGGTGAGTGGCGCGACGTGCGGAATCCCAAAGGGGGACCGGCTGAGTTCGTCATTGCGTCGAATGGCGACGGTCGATGCCCGATCGAATGGTCTCCGACTCTTGTCAAGGCTGCTCGCGACCTTGGTTATGTGCTGGATGCCAGCGGTTGTGTGGCCCCGAGAGAACTCGTTGAACGCCACTTCGGCTGACGCATCGAATCCATCGCTATTGGTCGTCGCAACCTGGGGCTAACGCCAGAGGCGTTGTCCCTCGGGGTAAGAGATATCGCCCTAGGAGCGTGGGGCATGTACCAAGAACCTGGGTGTCGAGAGAACCCAGTGAGGCACCTAAGCCCGAAATTCTGGGCTTGACATGGTGACTACGTAGTCATAGGCTCCGTCGGTATGCATTCGGTCACACACCCGGTTGCAGAAACTTATCCGTCAACTTCAAGGGGGAATACATGAAAAAGCAATCCGCAATGCGGCGAACGCTCGCCGCAGTTGCTGTCTCGGTGATGTTCGTTGGAGCCTGTGGCTCAGATGACAGCACCGAAGAGGCAACGGAGGCCACCGAGGCCCCAGTCGAAGAAGCAACGCCTGAGGTCGTTCTGGCTTCCGAAGAATGCGCGATTCCGGTTGCCGATGAGGCCGTCAACATTGACCTCATGGGTTGGGAATTCCCGATTATCACGCAGTACGCGGCAGAACTTCGAGAGTGTGAAGCGGCGAATTACACCTTCAACATTCAGTTCCTTGACTCAGCGGAAGCTCAAAACCAGATCAACCTTGACCTCGAGACGGGCACTCCTTCGTTCGAAATGGTCCAGGGCTCAAACCAATTCATCGTTGAACTTGCCAATAAGGGATTGCTCTTGCCCCTCAACGACTTGATTGAGAAGTATCGAGACCAATTCAACCTCGACAGCATCCCGCAAGGCATGTGGGATCTCGTCAGTGTTGACGGCAACATTTACTCGATTCCGATGGTGGCCAACACCCAGCACCTCTTCTACAACGAAGAGGTGCTCAGCAAGCTCGGGTTGTCAGTGCCGAAGACATACGAAGAAGCCATCGCAATGTGCCCCGCACTTATCGATGGTGGCTACGCCGGCTTTCAGATGATGTTGTCGGCCGACTGGGCGTGGCAGATCGAGTACGACAACGTGCTCGGCTCGCTTGGTGTGAAGCCAATTGACAATACGACCGGTCAGCCGAACTTCAACTCGGCTGAGGGAGTCAAGGCCGCTCAGATACTTGCCGACATCGTCAACACGTGCGGTGGTAAGACCATTGGTACCTACAGCACCGATGACGTGCAGAACGCATTCCAGACCGGCGAGTACGTGATCGGTCACCTCTGGGCATCACGTGCTGCGTCAATGGATGACGCCGAGGCAACGACCGCCGAAGTGTTAGGCAAGATTAAATTTGCGCCTGCACTGACTGCGGGCACGGTGCTTGGAGCGCCGGCCTATGTCGACGGCTACGCCATTCCTGCAAACGGAACGGTCGACCCAGAGAAGGTCTTCTTGGCGATGCTCGGTGCTTCTGACGAAGAGTCGCAGACCGCGGCCGCGAAGTTCGGCGGTGTGACGCGAAGTGGCGTCTCGAACCCTGAGGGTCCACGTAACGGCGAAGCCCTCAACGTCTCGACCTCGCAAGGTCGTGGCGCTGACCAGACTCACCCGGCTGCCGGCATTTACCGCGCAGAGATCGGTAAGGCTCTGGTAAAGATTCTTGACGGCGCCAAGCCGGCCGATGTAATCGCTGAGGCAGAAGCCGCGTACTTGAAAGAAGCCAAGGCTCAGAATCTGCTGAGCTGACAGTTTCAGCCAAGCCGAATGAGAGCGGCGGGGTGGGGTCTTCGGGCTCCCGCCCCGCCGCAATTCGTAATCTGTGAGTGAGGGGGCGCGATGAATCGGCGGGCTTTTACTGGGTTCGTCTTGCCAAGTGTGTCGGTGATGACGTTCCTCATGGTGATCCCGCTTGTCACCACAGTTTGGCTCAGTACGACCGATTTGTTCTTGCGCGACCTCAGTTCCGCGCCATTCGTTGGGCTAAAGAACTACCGCGAAGTCTTGTCTGACCCAAACTTCTGGTCGGCAACGAGATTCACCCTCTTCTTTGTTGGCGTGACAGTACCGCTCGAAATGGTCTTGGGCCTGATCTTCGCCTTGCTACTTGACCGAGTGGGCCGATTTCGATCGGTTTACCTGGCAGCAATGCTGCTGCCGTTCATCGTGACCCCGGTCGTCGGCACCTTATTGTTTCGAAACCTCTTCTCACGCGGTGGTCTAGTCAGTTGGTTGATTGAACTCGTCACTGGGAACCTTTTTGTCGTTGATGCTTCAAATGTTCGTTTTCTAATAATGCTCCACGCCGTGTGGCACGTCACCCCTTTTGCGTTCGTCGCAATATTCGCCGGTCTGCAGACGCTCCCGCAGGAGCGGATCGAGGCAGCATCTATGGATGGCGCCAGGTTCTTCGACACGTTTTTGCACGTGACGTTGCCGCATTTGAAGAGTGTGCTGTTCTTCGTCGCAATCATCTCGATTATGGACAGCTACCGAGTGTTTGACAGTGTGTTTGTCTTTGCCGGCAATCGATTCGACAACAGCCACACCCTGTCGGTGTACAACTCCGTAGAGGCCCTTGACGCCAAAATCGGCCGTCTGGGCAAAGGGCACGCAATCGCAATTCTCACGATTGTGGGAATCTTTGCTGCGCTCATCCCATTCTTGGTGCGCAGCTACAAAGAACAGATTGCAGATCGCACGTGACGCGGGTGAAGATGGTTGCCGGCCGGGTGACGCTGCATAGCGCTCTCGCGATTGTGGTGGTGTGGAGCGTTCTGCCACTGTTATGGACGTTTCAGACGTCCATCAAGTTCACACGTGATGTGGCGGCGCGCGAACCGGTGCTCTGGGGTTATGACACGACGGCAGCCGCTTACAGGGCGTATTGGTTCGACGACCAATCCACCAACATGTGGCAGGTGCTGATGGTCGTCGTACTGTCGACATTGATTGTTGGTGGGTTGCTCATGGTCGCGCGACGCATGAGGCGACCTGCGTATCTCAACACGCTCGCGATTGCTGCCATCGTCGCCACACTCGTCTACGTGGATATGCGCTGGGAGACGAGCGATCAGTTCGAATTCTTTATCAACAGCATTATTGTCACCGCCGCCACAATCTGTGTGTCGATCAGCATCGGTCTTCTGGGCGGATACGGCTTGGCCAGGTACTCCGGAAAGTCTGGCGCGGTCATTCTCATCTCTGCGTTGGCGTTCCGCGCGCTTCCACGTTTTGCCTTCGTACTGCCTTTTTTCATCATCGCAAAATCTTTAGGCTTACTCGACTCGCGTGCCATCATTGTGCTCGCGCTCGTCGCAGTGAATCAACCATTCACCATCTGGATGCTGCGAACATTCTTCCTCGAAGTTCCCAAAGAACTCGAAGAAGCGGCGATGATGGACGGCGCCACGAGATTGCAAGCATTTGTGCGAGTCGTGATTCCGACGATGAAGCCCGGAATCATTGCAACAAGCCTCTTCACCTTGCTTCTGGCCTACAACGAGTTCTTATTTGTGCGGGTGCTGGCGCCAACGAATTGGACGCTTCCTGTCGGCATCGTCGCACTCGCAGGAGGGGAGAGTTCAAAAGGCATCACTGAAGCAGCGGCTGCCGCAATATCAATCACGCTTCCGATCGTCATCGTCATCATCATGTTTCAAAAACATCTAGTCAAAGGGCTCGGCTCTGGGGCGGTGAAAGGATGACGCGGGTCAGTTTCACCACCAACCGAAAGAGCGACAGAGCCGACTTCGACGACTCATCGTTGTTTGCTTCGAACGGAGAATGTGTTTCGCTGGCCGACGCATCCACTTTGTTCCGCGTCTCTGCGCCGTTTGAGGCCTCGCGCGGTGTGCGTGCATGGCAAGGCGGAATCGCCGGACCAATCACGAGCGCCATCTCCGACTCTGTGTTCACTACTGCAATGCGACTTGACTCAGAAGTGATCGAAGGCAGATGGCAGTCTGCTTCATGGGGCACACTCAAAGGAAACTTCGCGGCCCCGTTGTGCGGACTGCGACCCAGCCACTCGACGGTTGAATTGCGGATCGGGCTAGTGGCTGACGTGGTCGACGAGAGGCTCGATCGCTGCACGGTAATGGTTGATCTACTTGATCTTGCTGTCCAAACTGGTCAGCTGCTCACCGCTGCACCCCTCGGTGTCGCTGAGCGATGGCCGCTTCCGAAGGTTGACCCGAGCGCTGGCAAGTCTGCCGAGACGCTCGAAGTGGTTCGAGCAATGCAGTCTGACCTACACGATGACGCGTCTACTCGCGAGCAAATGCTGACTGCAGCGCACCTTCGTCATTGGGAATCTGACTTCATCTGGGCCGGTCCAGGCGGCATTGGCGTCACTGAAGCGAGTCAAGGATTCGTCGATCACCATCAGCTTCCTTTCCGTCGAGCCTTTCCTGATCGTGTTGGGGGTGGTGCGCTACCACCGGGCGACAACTCAGGGAGCACGGGGCATTTCGTGAAATTTGCACAGGGGGCTTGGGCGGTGACTGGTGGCTGGCCGAGTGTCAAGGCGACTCACACGGGCAACGGATGGCTCGGACTTCCCGCGAGCAACAAGCCGGTGACGCTTCGAGTCTTTGATTTCTACGAGGTGACGAACTACAAGATCACGACGAATTGGGTGTTCATCGACATCGTCGACTTCTTGACTTCGATCGGTGCACTGCCGGCGCATATTCACGGATATTCCACGACTACGAAAGGTCACACCACATGAAGGGTTCACGTCCCGAGCAGGCCGCCCTCACGAAGAACACGGACATAGCTAAAACAGACGAAACGCGGCGGGTGATCGAGGAGATGGTTGACGGTCTAAACGACCACCGAATTGACGACATCGGAGAGTTCTTCTCGGAAGGCTTTCGCTGGATGGGCAATTTCGGTTGCGGCACAAAGCATGGGTTACGGGAGTTTCAGGACAACTGGCAGCGACCGTTTCAGGCCGCGTTCAGCGACAAGGTATGCATCGACGAGGCTCGCATCTTCATGGGTGAGTGGGCGGCAGCGTTTGGACGCCAAGAAGCGGTTCATTCCGGAGAATTCATGGGCATCGCCGCGACTGGGAGGCGAGTCGAGATTCGTTACATGGATTTTTGGAAGGTCGTCGACGGCAGAATCGTTGACAACTACGTCAGTGTCGACTTTGCATGGGTGATGAAACAACTTGGCGTGGACGTCTTCTCAGGTGAGGGCTGGGAGGCTTACGACCTGGGTGAACGAGTCGCTCCTCGGCCCGAAGGGAGCCGATGATGGCAACGCTTGAACTCGATCGACTTACCAAGAGCTTTGGAGACGGATTCGTCGCGCTCGACTCGCTGAGTCTTTCCCTCGCCTCGGGCGAGTTCCTCGCGCTTGTCGGACCATCGGGTTGCGGCAAGTCGACGGCGTTGCGCCTTGTCGCAGGTCTAGAGACGGCTTCAAGTGGGGAAGTTAGGTTGGCTGGGAAGCCACTGACCGGCGTTGCACCGCGCGATCGCGATATGTCAATGGTGTTCCAGAACTATGCGTTGTACCCGCAGATGACAGTTTTTCAGAACATCGAGTTTCCGTTGAAACTGCGCAAGATGCCGAAAGACAAGCGAGTTGCGGAAGTGCACCGAGTCGCTGAGCTTCTCCAGTTAATGACTCAGCTCGAGAAAAAACCTGCGCAGCTCTCAGGTGGTCAGCGTCAGCGAGTAGCCATGGGTCGCGCACTCATTCGCCAACCGCAACTCTCATTAATGGATGAGCCGCTATCAAATCTTGATGCGCAATTGCGAGTTCAGATGCGTGGCGATATTCGCGCGCTACAGCGAGAATTTAGAACCACGACTGTCTACGTCACCCACGACCAGACCGAAGCCATGACGATGGGTGATCGCGTTGCAGTTCTGAGGGATGGCCGTCTACAGCAGATGGGCTCTCCCGAAGAGGTATTCGGAAGACCTAAGAATCTTTTCGTCGCACGGTTCATTGGTTCACCGTCGATGAACCTCGTCTATGGCCAACTTGAACAGAGTGGGGAAGAAAACTCGCTGCGCATCGGCTCGCAGTCCATCAAGCTCATAACCCAGCCCGGGAACCAATCTGGGCGTCTTCGTTCCCACGCGGGTCGGCGGGTGGTCGTTGGTATACGTCCGCACTACTTGAAGGACCCCATTGTCACTCCGGTTCCGAATGGGGAAGTGATTCAAGGGGTTGTTCGTTTGCGAGAGTCATTGGGCACGGAAACCGTGCTTCACATTGCAGTCGACGCCGAGAGGTTTGGGGGCAAGACTTCCTCCGAGTCTGAGGAAGTGACTCTCGCTAATGAGACACGATTGATCGCGTGCGTTGATCCGGCTTCGCGTGCGCAGGAGGGCGAGACGGTTCGCCTAGCCATGGAGCCCAGCCGGCTGCACGTGTTCGATGCTGAAACTGAGGAATCACTTCTATGAAGGTGAGCAGTGATCGAATCCTGACGACGCATGTCGGCAGTCTCCCGCGACCGGCAGACGTTACAGATTTGATCTTTAGGCGCGAGCACGGCGAAACTCTCGATGTCACGCAACACATCGCAATCATTGATCGCGCAGTCAGCGACGTCGTGAAGCGGCAGGTTGACTCGGGTATCGATGTAGTGAGCGATGGCGAAATGGACAAGATCTCGTACGCGACGTACATCAAGTACCGCATCTCAGGCTTCGATGGCGACAGTCCGCGCACTCCACCCGCCGACCTAGAGGACTTCCCAACCTTCCTGCAGCAGCAGGCGAAATCAGGCGGGACTCCGACTTACAAGCGACCCCAATGCGTCGCCGAGATTCGCCATGTCGACCGCCAGCCAGTTGCACAAGAATGCGCCACGTTCAGGCGTGCAGTCGACAAACACCAGCCGATGGAAGCATTTCTTAATTCCGCATCGCCGGGAGTCATCGCGATGTTTCAGCCGAACGCCTATTACCCTGACCACGCCTCGTACCTCGGGGCCGTCGCCGAGGCGATGCGAGTCGAATATGAAGCGATCGTCGCAGCGGGCTTCATTCTCCAAATCGATTCGCCTGATCTCGGTCTCGGACGGCACATGATGTTTAAGAAGCTGTCAGAAGCCGATTATCTTGCCCGTGTCAACGAAAACGTCGAGGCTCTCAACCATGCTCTGCGCAACATTCCGAGCGATCGTGTGCGTATGCACGTGTGTTGGGGAAACTACGAGGGCCCTCATACCCACGATGCGCCATTGACGACTGTGCTGCCGATAGCACTGCGCGCCAAACCGCAGGGCTTGTTGTTTGAGACTGCAAACCCGCGCCACGCCCACGAGTGGGAAGACCTCTCGTCGATTCAGATTCCTGACGACAAGGTGCTCATCCCGGGTGTACTCGATACAACGACGAATTTCGTCGAACATCCGAGGCTCATCGCTCAGCGAATCATCAACGTTGCGCGCGTGGTCGGGCGTGAACGAGTCATCGCCGGAACTGATTGTGGATTCTCGACATTTGCCGGCTATCCAGGAATTGACACGGAAATTGTCTTCGCAAAGTTTGCAGCAATGAAAGTAGGCGCCGAGCTGGCCTCTGAGATTTTATGGTGAGAGCATTTGAGGCCTCCCGGGCACGTCTTGATGCCCTGTTTGAAGCTTTCCGTGACTTTGAGATTGAAGACGCAACGCACCTTTTTAAAGAGGCTCTTGTGAGCGGAGCCAAACTCCATTTCACGCATCCATACGAGACGCTGTCCGATGTCGATCAACTCGTCGACGAGGTCTACCGGCCACTCGCAACTGCGATTCCCGATTTGGAACGGCGGATGACCATCAAAGTGCAGGGTCGAGCAGCCGCTGGTGACGAGATGGTCGGAGTGTGCGGCTACTACACGGGGGCATTCCGCAAGCCCTACCTCGGCATTCGACCTACGGGCCAACAGGTGACGATGCGCTTTCACGAATTCTTCAGGCTTGGTGCAGACGGTGTTCAAGAGGTCCAGGCGGTCTGGGACATCCCTGAACTTCTCATGCAAGCTGGAGCATGGCCGATGGCGCCGGCGTTGCGACGAGCCTGGAACGTTCCCGCGCCGATACCTCAGGATGGAATGCACCGACCAGCCGCGACGTCTGAAGCTTCAGCTGAGTCGCTTCGAATAGTCGCAGAGATGTTGACGGCGATGGGTCGTCACCCGCAGGAACCCGCCAGCGTGATGAGGCTCGAAGACTTCTGGCACCCCCGCATGTCTTGGTACGGCCCAGCAGCCATCGGAACGTGCAGAGGCATTGAGGGCTTCCGTAACGGTCACCAGATCCCATTCTTGCGGGCACTGCCAGACAGGAGTGGAAACGTCGGCGGCGGCTACTACTTCGGGCAAGGCCCATATGTGGCGTTCACTGCATGGCCAGGAATGAAAATGTCGGTTTCTGGTGATGGCTGGTTGGGCATCAATCCAACGGGTCAGCACATCACCATGCGCAGTCTCGACTTTTGGCGAGTAGAGCACGGACTAATACGCGAGAATTGGGTTCTGGTCGACATGCTGCACGTTTGGCAACAACTCGGTGTCGACGTGATCGCGAGAGCGAGCGAGATGTGCAGCCAATTGGAGCGCGATGAGAACTATCGCTAATTTCGCCACACGATTTCGCTCAGGCGACTTCATAATTGGCACCTTCGTAAAGACGCCGGACCCCGCAATTGTTGAGGTGTTGGCACGATCTGCGATCGATTTCGTTGTTCTTGACGCAGAGCATGCGCCGTTCTCTCGTCGAGACCTCGACCTCTGCCTGCTCGCGGCGAGGGAGGGGAACTTGCCAGCTCTCGTACGTGTGACTCACTCCGACCCCGTCAGTATCCAGCAGGCGCTCGATCAGGGTGCGGCGGGTGTCGTCGTTCCTCATGTGAGAACGCCGCAAGAAGCACAGCATGTGGCGCGCATCTCGCACTTCGGGTCGGGCGGACGAGGCTTTGCGGGTTCCACTCGAGCAGCCGACTACACACGCCGCGATATTCGTGCGCACCTCGATGCGACGGCGTCATCAGTGGTCGTAGTGGCCCAAATTGAGGATGCCGAAGCCGTCGAACATTCCGAAGGCATTGCCGGCACTGCCGGCATCGATGGTGTCTTTATTGGGCCCGTCGACTTGTGTATCTCCCTCGGCAAGACAGACGTATCCGACGTGACAGTGCAGGCTGCGATCAGCGCCGTCGCTCGTGGCGTGAAAATTGCAAGAAAGTCAGTCGGAATCTTCGTCGGTAAGTCCTCAGACGTGGAGAGTTATCGCAACTTCGAGCTCAACTTCGTGCTCGTGCGGTCAGACCAATCATTCGTGCTCAACGGCGCAGACGCCGCCTGTATCGAGATTCGCAAGACCGTATCGGCTACCTAGGCCGTAGCTTGCCGTAAACTCTCGGAAGTGTCTGAAGCAAGTTCGCCGGCAGCCCAAGTCGCTGCGGTGCTGAAAGTCGCCCAAGACGCTCTCGGGGCGGCCCCCGACGTCGACACGTTGCGGCGGGTGGCGAACGAGCACACCGGCAAGGGCAGCGTGCTCGTCGGGCTCAAGTCGTCGCTGGGGTCGATCACCGACGTCGAGGCCCGCAAGGCTGCGGGCCGCGCCATCAACGAAGCGACTCAGGCCATCGACGCTCTCGTGGCACAGCGTCTCAGCGAACTCGAGCGTGATGCAGCCAGCAGAGCAGCCGCAGGCGAGGCGATGGATCTCACCGAACATCTCGGTCGCCGCACGCGCGGGCATTCGCACATCGTGACCCAGGCATGGGAGCGCTTGGAAGACGTCTTTGTTGGCATGGGGTTCAAAGTGGCCGAAGGCCCCGAAGTCGAGACCGACTTCCACAATTTCACCGCACTCAACATGCCGCCGAATCACCCGGCGCGCAGCGGGTTCGACACGTTGTTCGTGAAACACGGCGCGGCAGGTTCTACCTTGCTGCGCACGCACACGTCACCCGTGCAAATTCGCGTGATGCAAGAGTGGCCACTGCCGATCTACGCGGTGATGCCTGGCCGCGTGTTTCGTCGTGATACGCCCGACGCCACGCACATGCCGGTGTTCCATCAAATCGAAGGCCTCGTCATCGACAAGGGCATCACGTTTGCGCATCTGGCGGGCACCATCGAGGCGTTCACCAAGGCGTTCTTCGGTAGCGACTTCACCAGTCGACTGCGACCGAGTTTCTTCCCCTTCACCGAGCCGAGCGCTGAGTTCGATGTGCGCAGCGCCAGCGGCAAATGGGTGGAACTCGGCGGCTGCGGCATGGTGCACCCCAACGTCTTGCGGTCCGGTGGCATTGACCCCGAGGTGTACACCGGGTTCGCCTTCGGCTTCGGCATCGACCGCATGGCCAAAGAACGTCACGCGGTCGCCGACCTGCGCGACATGTACGCCAACGATCTGCGGTTCGTGAGGCAGTTCTAGCCGTGCGCATCGTTCGTTCGTGGTTGGAGGACTTCGTCGACGTGCGCAAGTTGAGCGACGAGCAGCTGGCCGATGTCATCACTGCCCTTGGTCTCTCGGTCGAAACCACCGAGGTGGTGGGCACGCCAATCGCAGGTGTCGTTGTCGCCAAGGTGTTGCGCACCGAGCGCCACCCTGAGGCCAACAAAGTGCACCGTGTGTGGGTTGACACTGGTGATGGCGGCGAGCGTCACGTGTGGTGCGGCGCGTTCAACATGAAGGCTGGCGATCTCGTGCCGCTCGCCACGATTGGCACCAAAATGCCCGACGGTCGTGACATATTGCGACGAGGCATGTTCAACGTTGACTCTGAAGGCATGCTGTGCTCGGCCGCCGAACTCGGCGTGGCGAGTGATGCGTCAGGAATCCTGATTCTTCCGCCCACGGCCAAACTTGGCCGCAACGTGTTCGACGCACTCGGCATCGCCCGTGACGTCGTGTTCGATCTCGACGTGACACGCAATCGCCCCGACTGCACAGGTCACCTCGGCGTGGCGCGTGACGTCGCAGCCAAGCTCGGCAAGAAACTCACCCCGCCCAAAGGTGATGGCGCGAAGAAGGGCGCCGCGCGCAAGGTGTCGGTCAAGATTGTCGACGACAAGGCCTGCGCTCGATTCAACGTCACCGTGATGAGTGGCATCGTGGTCGGGCCGTCGCCCGATCATCTCGCGCGACGCGTGCTCGCCGCAGGCATGCGGCCGATCAACAACGTGGTTGATGCGTCAAACCTGGTGATGCTCGAGACCAATCAACCAAACCATGCGTACGACGCATCAAAGGTGGCCTCAGGTTTTCGCATTCGCTTCGCCAAGTCAGGAGAGCGGCTCGTCACCCTCGACGGCACAGACCGCACGTTCACGGCTGATGATCTGCTGATTTGTGATGGTGACGACCGCGCCATCGGCATCGCTGGCGTCATGGGTGGCGCAAACACGGAAATCTCCACCGAAACCACCGAGATTGCGCTCGAGACCGCGTGGTTCGACCCCACCACTGTGCGGTTGACGAGTCAGCGACTGGCGCTGCGCACCGAAGCGTCGGCACGTTTCGAACGTGGGGTTGATCCGCAGGGCACCGAGTATTCCATCGCTCGTTTCGCTGCAATCTTGCGCCAGTCGTGCCCCAAACTCGTGGTGCACAGCGGGGCAAGCGACCCGCAGACCAAGCACCTGCCAAAGCCTGCGGTCGTCACGTTGCGTGTGGCGCAGGTGAATCGAGTGCTCGGCACATCGCTCGGCGCCCGCGACGTGTCGAGCCTGCTCACACGTATCGGTTTCGCCTGCACCTCGAAAAAGATCGCCGCCAAGAAGGGCTCGGCTGTCGCTGCAGGGCCCGGCTTCAGTGTCAAGGTGCCGTCGTGGCGACCTGACTGCACCGACGAAATCGATCTTGTCGAAGAAGTCGCACGACACGTCGGATACGACGCGCTCGGCAAGCGCGTGCCGCAGTCGACGCAATCCGGCGGGCTCTCGCAGGTGCAACAGCGTCGCCGGTCGCTGCGCGACCTCATGCTGTCGTTCGGCGCCTGTGAGGTGATGCCGAACCCGTTCTTGGCGCCAGGTGACCACGAGAAGGCCGGTGTAGTGGTCGCAGGCTCCGACGGTCGAGCAGGTCTAGCTCTCGAGTTGGAAAACCCGCTCGTGGCCGAAGAGAGTGTGCTTCGCACTTCGCTTCGACCGGGCATGTTGAAGGCCGTCGCCTTCAATCTGGCGCACCGCGCCGACCACATTTCGCTCTTCGAGCTCGGTCATGTGTACCCGCCCAGCAGCAGCGAGCTGCCCGACGAACATGAGCAACTGTGCATCATGGCGGTGGGTGTAGACGCAAGTGTTGCCGTCGACTGGTGGTCGCAGATCGTTTCGGTGTTCGGTGTCGGAGCACAACTCGATCAGTCGCGCGTGCCCGATGGTTATCACGTCACCCGTGGCGCTTCGCTGACGCGTGGCAAGCACGTGGTTGGTTACGTCGGCGAACTCGACCGGTTGATGCTTGCCGCACACGGCATCAATGAGCGAGTCGCATGCCTCGAAGTCAACGCGTCGTTGTTGCTCACCGAGTCGCCCAAGGTGCCGGCCGCCAAACCTGTCAGTCGGTTTCCGGCGAGCGACTTCGATCTCGCTTTTGCCGTGCCCGCGAGCGTCACCGCCGCCGCCGTGCAGCGCGCATTGCGTCAGGCCGCAGGCGCCTTGGGTGAAGATGTGTCGCTCTTCGACGTGTTTCGCAAGACGCCCACTGATAGTTCGCGCGGCCTTGCGTTTCGGGTGCGAGTGCGCGCCACCGATCGCACACTCACTGACGCTGAGGTTGCTGCTGTGCGCACGTCGTGTATATCTTCTGCCGAAAAACTCGGCTGCACACTGCGCGGCTAATGCAATCGCCTGCGCTCTTGCCCGACGAGCAGGTCGCATCGGCGTATATCGAGTTGCGTGCGCGTGTCGTAAGCCTCTTGCGGTCGCTGCCTGCTGATGCTGGCGACATCACGGTGCCGCATTGTCCGCAGTGGACCGTTCACAACCTCGCCGCCCACATGTTTGGCGTGCCCGATGACATCGTGAGCGGTCGCATGGAAGGTGTGGCGAGCGATGCGTGGACACAAGCTCAGGTAGAGCGCAGTCGCAGTCGCACCGTGGGTGAAATCGCCGACGCACTCGAGTCGGTTGCTGCGCGATTCGACCCGATGCTTCCGCATATTCCACCGATGGCGCGTTCGCAGATGACGATGGATGCAGTGACTCACGAGCACGACTTGCGCCATGCCGTGGGGGTGCCGGGCGCGCGCGACTCGTCAGCAGTGCGCGCGGCACTGGGTTGGTTGGGGGTGTGGGTTGAAGGGCGAGTGCCCGGTGGCCACTCGGCGCTCTTTGCGGCTGGTCTCAGTGATTTCGATCTGTTGCGTTGTCTCACGGGGCGACGCAGCGTTGCGCAGGCGGTCGCGCTCGGGCTTGATGCTGAAATCCTGCAACGGGTGCAGGCGAACTCTCCGCTGCGTGCGCCCCTCGTTGACGTTGTCGAATAGAAGCTTCGAGGTTTTGGTGGGTGAACCCACGCGTCAGGCGGGTGGAATCAACGCGCCCGTGAACACCTGCCAGGCGAGTGCCGACTTGGCGACGAAACTCAGCACGATGTAGGTGCGCTCGCCCACGAGATAGTCGGCGAAACGGCCCTTGGCGCGATACTGCAACCACTGCACGATGGCGAAGCAGTTGAAGAAGAGAAACAGCGACACGACGATGCCGAACACGAAGCCCGGCACCTCGGTGTTTGGGGGACCCTTCGGTGAAAAGAGGTTGATCACTACCGCGATCCAGGGCACGATGCCAGCGATGCAGCCAAACCAGAACGGCAAGAGCTGGCCGTCTCCTGGCGTCGTGTAGCGCTCTTGCAACCACCCGAACAAGATCATGCTGGCGTTAACCCCGAACACTGCCAACAGTGCCACGAAGTCGGCAACACCGTTCAACTGCAAAATCAGCACGATCATGATCGACGACGAGATTGAGTACTCCACCCATCGAAAGATGTTGATGTGATTGCTGAGCCCAGCCGAGTAACGGGGGAAGCCGACCGGCGACGCCACGAGAAAGTGGAAGAACGCCGATAGCCCCATGAATGCGGCGACCATCCACGAAATGTTCAGCGAAAACAGCTCGACAGGATCCCCAAAGTTTCCGGTGCCCGGTGCGTCAGAGAGATATGTCGCGCGAACGGGCAACGTGACTTTGGTGGCGAGCGCCAAGATGGTGATGAACGATGCGAGGTGCAGCAACCCGGCAAACACGTTGAGCGTGCGAAGTTTGGCGATGCGTTGTTCCATGAGCCAACGATAGGCGAGGGCGTCTCGCGAGGCGGGCACGTCACCTTGCGCAGGCACGCCCCGCTGGGCAGGTGCGCCAACATCCGCGGGGACGCCCGTCAAGGCGACCCGTCTGCGTGCTGCCCCGAGCTGGCTAGTTCGCCCCCGGGTCGTCGGGGAAACGCTGCACCCACTCGCGATGCTCCGACGATCGTTCGAGCACTCGACGCCACAGGCTGTGCGGCTCGGCGTCGAAGGCGTCACCCGGTGCGGCATCGAGCACAAACCAGTGCTCACTGGCGATCTCGCCGTCGAGTTGCGCTGGCCCCCAGCCTGAGTAGCCAACGAAGAGCCGCAGGCTGCTGCACTCTGAGGCGTTTATCGAGTCGGTGTTGAGATCAACGGAATACACACCGCTCGTGCCCACTTGCGTGGCCCACGATCGGTCATCGTCGTCTGGCAGGCGCGCAAGGCCAATCACCGAGTCGCGCTGCACCGGACCCCCTTCAAAGAGCACACTGGGTGTTGATGTTGCCGCAATCCAGTCGCTGAGCGTGCCCTCGTCATCGAGCGAGGCGAGCTCGGTGGTGCGCGTGAGCACCAGCCCGAAGGCGCCGGTCTCGTCATGGGTGAGCATCAGTACCACGGCACGCTCGAAGTTCGGGTCGTTCATCGGTGGCGTTGCCACCAGCAGCCGCCCCGCTGTGCTCATTGAGCCAAGTTCACCACAGGGCTAGACAATCGGCAAGACTGAAGTGCCGTGACGCTCGGAGACCTCGTGGGTCAAAATCTGGCATCACCTGCCGTGTTGGCCTTCGTGCTTGGTGCCGTGGCCGTTCGCTTGAAAAGCGACTTGAGGTTCCCCGAGTCAATCACCTCACTGTTGTCGACCTATCTGCTGCTCGCCATCGGGCTCAAGGGTGGACTGAGACTGCGTGACGCAGCCTTTGACGACCTTGTCTTGCCAATACTTGCGACCGTGGCACTCGGAGTCATCACTCCGGCGGTGGCATATCTGGTCGCACGTAGGTTTCTGCGATTCAACACGAGTGACGGCGCTGCAATCGCCGCCCACTACGGATCAGTCTCTGCGGTCACGTTCACTGCCGCGGAAACGTTTGCCCGTTCTGCGGGCACACTCGGCGAGGAGTATCTTGCTGCCCTCGTCGCCCTGCTCGAAGTGCCGGGCATTGTTGTTGCTCTCGTTATTGCGAGCCGCGCACTCGGCGGCAAGTCGATGAAGTCGGCTGTGCACGAGGTGGTCACCGGTCGCAGCATCGTGCTCTTAATTGGTGGTGTTGTGATCGGCCTCATCGTCAACGGTGAATCCGCTGCAGTCGTCGAGCCGCTCTTCGTCGGGTTGTTTCCAGGTGTGTTGGTGTTGTTCTTGCTCGATCTCGGGGTGCTGGCCGGCGAGCGTCTTGAGCGCATTCGCGAGGCGGGTTGGCGCCTGGTGGTTTATGCGATTGGTCTGCCCGTGCTCTTTGGCGCTCTCGGGGCCGTCGCGGGCACGATGGTGGGTCTCTCGGTAGGTGGTGTCACCGTCTTGGCAACGATGTCTGCCAGCGCCAGCTACATCGCCGCCCCCGCCGCGGTGAGAGTCGGGTTGCCAGATGCCGATCAGGGGCTTGTGCTGGGTGCTGCTCTAGGAGTCACCTTTCCGTTCAACCTGATCATCGGCATACCGCTGTATGCCGAGCTCGCCAATCGTCTCGCTTGAGCGCGACAGGCACGACTGCATAGTTATGCAATAGCCTGTATCGTCATACAAGTGGGAAATTCGGGAACCTTGCGCACGGGCATCATCGGCGCCTCGGGGTACACCGGCGTCGAATTGTTGCGCCTCCTAGCCAGTCACCCCGTGCTCGATGTGGTGTACGCCACCGGTGACACGCAGGCTGGCACGCTCGCGTCATCGTTGTATCCGTCGTTGGCGGCTGCCTACCCGTCTCTTGTCTTTGCCGAGTACGACCCTGTGCAGGCCGCCAAGTGCGATGTGCTCTTCTTGGGGCTGCCGCACGAGGCGTCGATGGCGCTGGTGCCGCAACTCATCGACAAGGTTCGCCTCATCGTCGATCTCTCTGCCGCGTATCGCTTGGTCGACTCGTCGCAGTATCCGCAGTGGTACGGCTTCACCCACGATCAGCCTGAGGTGTTGAAGCGGGCGGTGTATGGCTTGCCCGAGTTGTATCGCAGCGCACTCGCGGGTGCATCTCTGATCGCAACGCCAGGTTGTTATGTGACCGCGGCATCGTTGGCGCTCGCACCGTTGGTGCGTGCCGGCGTCATCGACCCCTCATCGGTGATCGTCGACGCAGCGTCGGGCGTCTCTGGCGCCGGCCGCACGCCAAAACTCAACACTCATTTCAACACCGTCGATGAAGACTTCACCGCCTACGGCCTGCTTGATCACCGCCATACGCCCGAGATCGAGCAAGTCACCGGCGCTAAGGTGCTCTTCACTCCGCATCTTGCGCCGATGAATCGCGGCATTCTCGCCACGTGTTACGCCAAGCCGGCCGCCGGCACGAAACCCACGTCACAGTCGGTGTTGGCGGTGCTTGCGAAGTTCTACAACAGCGAGCCATTCGTCGTCGTGCGGCCCGCATCGCCATCGACGAAAGCCACGCTTGGCTCGAATGCGGCACATCTCACGGCACGATTTGATGAACGCACCGGCACCGTGATGGCGCTGT
The DNA here is from genome assembly GCA_009927665.1 of Actinomycetota bacterium. GTDB lineage: Bacteria > Actinomycetota > Acidimicrobiia > Acidimicrobiales > Ilumatobacteraceae > F1-60-MAGs027. The sequence continues at coordinate 7,563 of RFMM01000109.1, read as the reverse complement.
GTGCTCTTGACAACCTCACGAAGGGTGCTGCGGGTGGGGCAGTGCAGGCAGCCAACGTGGCACTCGGCATCACCGAGACAACGGGGTTGTCGGCGGTAGGGGTGTATCCGTGAAGATTGCACCCAAGACTCGTGCCGCGGTGTTGAGCGAGGCGTTGCCGCACCTGCAACGGTTTGCCGGCAAGGTCATCGTCGTCAAATACGGTGGCAACGCGCTTGCCGACTCGACCGAAGACTCGATGGAAGTCTTTGCCCGCGACATCGCCCTTTTGCATGCCGTTGGAATGAAGCCCGTCGTGGTGCACGGTGGCGGGCCACAGATCACCGCGATGATGGACCGTCTCGGCAAAGAAGCGAGATTCCACAATGGTCTGCGTGTCACCGACACTGAGACAATGGAAATCGTCAGCATGGTGCTGCTCGGGTCAGTCAACCCGATGTTCGTGTCGCTCATCAACCAATCGGGCGCGAATGCTGCAGGCGTATCAGGCAACGATGTGGGTCTCTTTCAGTGCGTGCAGCGTGACCCAGCGCTCGGTTTCGTCGGCGACATCGTGTCGGTGAACCCGATGGCCGTGCAGGGTCTGCTCGACGACGGCGTGGTGCCCGTGGTGGCAACGCTCGGCACCGATGCGGCAGGCCAGAGCTATAACATCAACGCTGATACTGCGGCCAGTGCACTCGCAGTGGCGCTCAAGGCCGAAAAGATTCTGTTTCTCACCGATATCGCTGGCGTCTTGCGCAACCCGGCCGACCCAGAGTCGCTGATCCCAACACTTTCTCCGGCGACGGTCGCGCAACTCACGAGCGATGGCGTGATCAGTGGTGGCATGATTCCGAAACTTGAGAGTTGTCTGCATGCGGTCAGCGGTGGAGTCGCGGCCGCGCACATTCTCGATGGCCGGCTGGCACACGTGACGTTGCTCGAGCTACTCACCGACACCGGTGTCGGCACGATGGTGGTTGCCAACGAGGTGGCTTCATGACCACGAGTCACGCGTTTCATTCATCATCGAACGTTGCCTCGATGGCCGGTAGCCATTGCCCGTTTATGCCGGTGTTCGGTGCACCACAAGTCATGTTCGTGCGCGGTGAGGGTACACAACTGTGGGATTCCGACGGCAAGCGCTATCTCGACTTTCTCTCGGGTATCTCCGTGACATCTCTCGGTCACGCCCACCCCATCGTGGCCGATGCGATTGCCGAACAGGCACACACGTTGCTGCACGTAAGCAACTTCTTTGCGAACCCCATCGCCACGCGCGCTGCGGTGTTGGTCGACGAGCTGCTCGGTGGCGGCGGCCAGGTGTTCTTTTGCAACTCAGGGGCCGAGGCGAATGAAGCGGGCATCAAACTGGCCCGCAAATTCGGCGGTCGCGGTCGCCACAAGGTGGTCAGCATGCTCGGCAGCTTTCACGGCCGCACCCTGGCGGCACTCGCCGCGACCGGGCAACCCGCCAAGCACGAACCGTTTCAGCCGATGCCTGAGGGCTTCATGCACGTGCCCTTCGGCGATTTCTCGGCCTTGACGGCCGCCGTCGACGGTTCAGTCGCCGCGGTCTTGGTGGAATGCGTGCAAGGCGAGGGCGGTGTCATGCCTGCCAGCGACGAATGGTTGCGGGCTGTGCGTGAGCTGTGCACCGAGCGCGGCGCCTTGATGATGATCGACGAAGTGCAGACTGGCTTTGCGCGCACGGGTGATTGGTTTGCGTTTCAACACGCCGGCGTGCAACCCGATGTGGTGATGCTGGCAAAGGCGATGGGGAATGGCATGCCGGTCGGTGCGTTGTGGGCGCGGCGCGAGATTGCCGCGGTCTTTCAACCGGGCGACCATGGCAGCACCTACAGCGGCACGGCGCTCGCCACAGCGGCCGTGTGCGCAGTCATTGAGGTAATGCGTGAGATCGATGCCCCCCGCTTGGCGCGCGAAAAGGGCGAGTATCTCACCACTCAGTTGCGCACCATGGCCAAGGTGCACGACGTGCGTGGTCGCGGGCTCTTGCTCGGTGTCGAACTCGGCGCAGGTGCCGACGCCAAGGCGGCGCAGCTTGACCTGTTGTCGCGCGGGTTGGTTACCAACGCGGTGACTGCTACAGCTTTGCGACTTGCACCACCAATCACGGTGACGATCGATGAGATGAACGAAGCGCTCAGTCTGTTGCGCGGGGTGCTGTCATGAGGCACTTTCTGAACACCAGCGACCTCACCCGCATCGAGATCGGCACGGTGCTCGCGCTCGCCAAACAGCGACCCGAGGCGCTTGGCTGGCCGTTGGCTGACTACGGCGTGGCGCTCATCTTTGAAAAGCCGTCGAATCGCACTCGGCAATCGATGGAGATGGCGGTCGTGCAACTCGGCGGGCACCCGATCTTCACCCGCGGTGAAGAAGTGGGTTTTGACGTGCGTGAATCGGTGGAAGACATCACGCGAATCCTCGCTGGCTATCACGCGATTCTTGCCGCACGGGTGTTCGACCACGGCGTGCTCGAACGAATGGCGTCGACCGATGCGGTGCCGGTAGTCAACATGTTGAGCGACTACTCACACCCGTTGCAGAGTCTCGCCGACGTGCTCACGATGCGCGAAGAGTTCAGTTCATTGAAGGGCCGTACCATTGCCTGGGTCGGCGACTACAACAACGTCGCGCGATCGTTGGCCGAAGCCTGCGCTCTCGAAGGTGCTCACGTGCGATTCGGCTGTCCGGCGGGCTACGGCGCATCAGACGATGAGCTGGCGCGTCTTCGCTCACTCGGCGCGGCATCCCTCGAACAGACCACTTCGCCGCAAGATGCCGTTCGCGGTGCCCACGCGGTGCACACCGATGTGTTCGTGAGCATGGGTCAAGAGGCCGAGACCGAGCGTCGCATGCGTGACTTCGCTGGTTTTCAAGTTGACGAGTCGATGATGGCAGTTGCCGACCCAGAAGTCATCTTCATGCACTGTCTGCCTGCGCACCGTGGGGTAGAGGTAACGGCCGAGGTCATCGATGGCCCGGCGAGCAGGGTGGTGCGCCAAGCCCACAACCGCATGCACGCTGCCCGCGGGCTGCTGGCATTTTTGTGTGAAGTCAACGACATCACCAAAGGCGATGCGCAATGAGTGAAGGGAAGGTACCATGACGAGCAAGGTCGAACGGCAGCAAATCATCGTGCGGCTGATTTCGCAACGTGAGGTGACCAGCCAAGCGGCGCTCACGAAGTTGCTGAAGAAAGAAGGTATCGAGGCGACGCAAGCCACGGTGTCGCGCGACCTCGAAGACTTGGGGGCCGTGCGCGTGCGCGTGGGCAAAGGCAAGAGCGCCTATGCGATTCCCGACTTTGAACCCGATCGCATCGCGCCACGCGAGCAACTGCGCCGCGTGATGTCAGAGTGGGTTGCCGAGGTAGAGCACAGCGACCCAATGGTGGTGGTGCGCACGCCGCCGGGTTGTGCACATGTCGTGGCTTCGGCGCTTGATCGATCGCGACTGAAAGGTTTACTTGGCACCGTGGCGGGTGACGACACGTTGTTCTGCATCGCTGAGTCGGCATACGGCGCAAAGCGCTTGGCTGCAGATCTGCGAGCACTCGCCGGGCTGGGGAAGTAAGCCACATGCCTGCCACACCCGACCACGAGAACATCGACGCCGCAAAGCATCTGTGGCACGGTCGCTTCAACGAAGCACCCGCCGACTCACTGATGGCATTCACCGCGAGCATTGGTTTTGACGTTCGCCTCTGGCGCGACGACATCATCGGGTCGATCGCGCACGCTGAGATGCTCGGTGCCACTGGGGTCTTGCCGCGCGCCGATGCCGATGCCATCGTCGCTGCGCTGCGTCAGGTGCACGCCGAATTCGACGGTGGCACCTTCAGGTTTGTCGCGAGCGACGAAGACATTCATACTGCAATCGAGCGGCGAGTCACTGAACTCGCCGGAACAGCGGGGGCGAAGCTGCACACAGCCCGCAGCCGCAACGATCAAGTTGCCACCGCGCTACGACTCTTCGCAAAGCGTGAGATTACTGCCACCGCACACCGCACGCTCGCGCTCATCGATGTGCTCGACCGCCGCGCCGATGACGCTGGTGACGCCTACCTGCCGGGTTACACCCATCTGCAGCGCGCACAGCCGGTTCTCTTGTCGCATCACCTTCGCGCACACGCGTGGGCTCTTGCCCGTGATGTCGAGCGTTTGCTTGATGCCGTCGCACGACTCGATGTTTCGCCCCTCGGCGCTGGGGCATTGGCAGGCACGTCGTTGCCCATTGATCCGACCGATACGCAACGTCGATTGGGCTTTGCGCGCGTCTTTGCCAATTCACTCGATGCCGTGAGCGACCGCGACTTCGTGGCTGAGGCGCTCTTCACGTTGGCGATGGTTGGCCTGCACCTCTCGCGCCTCGGCGAAGAGTGGGTGCTGTGGACCACCGAAGAGTTCGGGTTCGCGACTTTGAGCGACCGTCACGCCACGGGCTCGTCGATGTTGCCGCAGAAGAAAAATGCCGACATCGCTGAATTGGCCCGCGGCAAGGCCGGTCGACTGGTGGGCAATCTCACTGGTCTGCTCACGACGCTGAAGGGGCTTCCGCTCGCCTACAACCGAGACCTGCAAGAAGACAAAGAGCCGTTCTTCGACTCACTCGACCAAGTGAACCGAGGTCTTGAGGCGATGGCCGACATGGTGTTGGCCGCAGTCTTCAACGTTGCTGCGATGCGCGCCGCAGCCGATGCACCCGCAGCAGTTGCCACTGATATCGCCGAGTGGCTCGTCGCCCGTGGCATGCCGTTTCGCCAAGCCCACGCCAAGGTCGGCGAACTTGTGTCGCGATCGCTCGCGAGTGGCACGCCGCTCGTCGATCTCGTGCGTGCCGATGCTGCACTCGGCCCCGATGCCGCCGCATTGTTTGCACCCGGGGTTGCCGTGCAGCGTCGCATCAGCCACGGGGCAGCCGGGCCCGCCGCCACCGCTGCGCAACGCGACGAACTGCGTCGCACCGTGGCTGCGCTCACCGCACGACTCGCATGACCAAACGCGCACTCGCGCTCGTCGTGGCGGCTCTCGTTAGTGCAATCGGCTTCATTGGAACGCGTGTGATGCCCGCGCATGCCGTTGATGAACCCCGACTGCTCGAAGAGCGTGTCTTTGGAACCTCAGTTCAAGGCCGCCCACTCGTTGCCTATCGCTACGGCACGCCAGGTGGGGTAGTGGTGATGGTCGTTGGTGTGATTCACGGCGATGAAGACGCGGGGCTGCTGGTTACTTCGGCGTTGCGCACACTTTCTGCACCAGCGCAGGTCGATCTGTGGATCGTGCCTTCGATGAATCCTGATGGCACGGCGCTGCAGCAGCGTGGTAACGCCAATCGTGTCGATCTCAACCGAAACTTTCCGCTCGGCTGGGCAAAGATGGGCGAGCCTGGTTATTGGCAATATGCCGGACCCTCGCGAGCATCAGAACCAGAGACCCAAGCGATGGTGAAGTTCGTGCGTGAGATTCGGCCGACGCTTGGCATTTGGTATCACCAAGACCTCAACATGATCTCGCCTGGCACCGGGTTCGAAGGTCGCGTACGCGCGCGATACGCAGCGCTCACGGGTCTGCCTCTGGTGCGAATCACCGGCGGTCGCTACACCGGGGTGGCTGCCACCTGGCAACGGAATGTCGGCGAGGCGGCCATGGCGTTCGTCGTCGAGCTCGGCCCGACGTTGTCGGCTGGGGAAGCCCGCGTGCATGCCGATGCAGTGATGACCGTGGCACGCATGGTGCAGCGCGCCAGCCGGTGACTTGACAAACCTCGCCACGGGGCTATCTTGCCGCCCCATGACCAGCACCACGCATCCACCGCTCGACGATGCGGCACGACTCGCCGTCGTGCATCGCCACCGCGACGACATCTTCCAAATCTTCGCCGCCCTTGGCGCAACGCTGATCGGCGTTTTGAGTGATGAATCAACCTTGCGAAGAGTTGATCTTCACGGCGCGGAGTTCGTGGCCGAATTCCCGATTGAGCGTGGGCTCGGCAACATCCTTACTGCAGAAGTAGCACTTGACCAATTGCTCGGGTTCGACACGTTTATTCACGAACTTTCTGTCGAATGTGAAGAAAGCCGAATCGCGCGAAAGGATGCGTTGCCACTATGAGCTGGACGATCAGCGAACTTCGAGCCGAGCTGGCACAGGGCGATGAACTGATGACCACCGCAATCTCGGGTGGGGTGGAAGCCTTTATCGCCAATCAGGCCGATCAAGACGTGGTCGCTTGGCGGCTCTATCGCATTGCGGAGGGAACGTGCCAGCTCGCATCAGAAGCACGAGGTCAGTACCCGACCGTTGCGTGGCCAGAATTGCGAAAGTTGCGCAACCGTTTGGCGCATCACTTCCGCACCATCAACCCTGTTTTCATCTTCGTCTATTCCGCAATGGACGTGCCCAAGATGCGCCATGCATTGCGGGAGACAACGGCGCCTTAGCATCTCGGGCATGTATCGCCACGAAGTGCGGGTGCGCTACGGCGATTGCGACATGCAGAAGGTGGTCTTCAACGCCCACTACCTCGCATACTCCGACGACGCGGTGATGTGTTGGTTTTCGACGCGACTGGGCGACCGTATGCATGAGTTCGATTGCATGCTGAAGACCGTCAAGATTGTCTGGCATCGCCCACTGCGCCTTGGCGATACCGCACAACTCGACTGCACGGTCACGCGCTGGGGCAACTCGTCATTCGATGTGGTGATTAGCGGCCACGTGGCTGGCGAGCCGTCGTTCGATACGACCATCGTCTATGTGTCGACCACGCCCGGGGCGCCACAGGTCGTGCCAGTGCCCGACTGGGTGCGTTCGGCACTGCGACAAGACGAGCAACTCGCCACGGCGTAGGGCAGCGTGGTGCGCCACGCTGTGCCACTCAGCGCCGCAGTGCGCCACTCGGCGCCGCAGTGCGCCACACCGCGCGCTCTACTCTGGAAGCATGCCACAGTTCGGTGATGTCGTCACCGAATTCGCCAGCCGAGGTCTGATTCACGACTCGACTGACCGCGGCGAGCTCTCGCAGCGCTCAACGACCGCACAACTTGCCGCGTATGTCGGCTTTGACCCCACCTCTGACTCGCTGCACATCGGCAATCTGCTCGGGCAAATCTCGTTGCGTCGCTTGCAACTACTCGGCCATCGCCCGATCGTGCTCGCCGGGGGTGCCACTGGCATGGTCGGCGACCCATCGGGCCGCAGCGAAGAGCGCAACCTGCTCGACGCTGAAACGCTCGCGGCAAACGTCGCCAACATCAAACGACAACTTGAACGGCTGCTCGACTTTGACCGCGCATCGAATGCCGCGACGCTCGTCGACAATGCCGATTGGACCCGCGACGTGCCAGTCCTTGAGTTTCTGCGCGACGTTGGCAAGCACATCACCGTCAACCAGATGATGGCCAAAGACAGCGTGAAGTCGCGTCTTGCTGACGAAAACGGTCTGTCGTACACCGAGTTCAGTTACATGTTGCTGCAAGCCAACGACTTCCGTCACCTGTGTGAACACCACGACTGTGAGATGCAAATGGGCGGCAGCGACCAGTGGGGCAAC
>RFMM01000236.1 GCA_009927665.1 Actinomycetota bacterium | reverse complement strand
TTGTGGTCGGGACCGGCGTCGATCCGGTGACCCCGCGCTTTTCAGGCGCGTGCTCTGCCAACTGAGCTACCCGACCATGATTCGGTGTTGCCACCGTCTCGCGGTCCCGACGGGATTTGAACCCGCGACCTCCGGCTTGACAGGCCGGCGTGAACTCCAAACTTCACCACGGGACCAATTTCGTTTCCGAAACCGATCTTTGCACCCCCAACGGGATTCGAACCCGTGCCGCCACCTTGAAAGGGTGGTGTCCTAGGCCTCTAGACGATGGGGGCAAGGATGTTGAATTCGTTGGAAGAGCATCTGAAATCTACCAGCGGCACCTCACGAATGCTCAGGGGCGTCAACGTAGAGCTACTCGGGGTGTCAGCACGCGGTTACTCGGGCCCACCGCTCAGTGCCGTAAGCCCTTGATACAGCACCCAGCCGAGAAAGTCGTAGATCTCCCAGAGATCGACCATCGGGTCATTTGCTGCAGGCTCGGCGTCGTCTTCACTGACGTCGAGAATGGTGCCAACGACGAGTCGCGTGGCGTTGACGGCGCGTACGAATCGGTCGAGTTCGTCGGCACTCAACTCGGTTCGACGCTCGAGCAGCTCGATGCTCTCCATGATCGCACGTTGATGTGTGTCAGCAAGTTCGTCGTGAGTGAGGCGACGATATTCGGCATTCTGTTCTGCATTGGCGTGGTAGCCAGCGGGAAAAAGACGCCGCAGGTGCGCAGGTACCGCGTCATACGGTGTGGTCTTTACCTTCTCGAGCTCGTCACGCAACTCGCCCAATACGGTGAGCAACGCAGTGCGCAGCTGCTCGTCGAGAACGCAGCGATACCCGGTCGCAGTTCGTTCGAAGGCAGTCACGCGTCTTCTTGCTGCATCGTCGCCCACAATCCGTGCTCGTGCAATCGTTGCACGTCGACTTCGGCACGTTCACGAGTTCCGTTCGACACGACGGCTCGACCCTTTTCGTGCACGTCGAGCATGAGCGCAGTCGCTTTCTCCACGCTGTAGCCGAAGAGTTTCTGAAACACCCAGGTCACGTATGCCATGAGATTGATCGGGTCGTTCCACACGATGACAATCCACGGACGATCAAGCGTCGTATCGCTGCCACGTTCGATGTCGGTGACGGTCGACATACCTCCATTGTGCCGAGAACCCGTGGCTCGGTGTTCGTGCGCTCCTAGCCTTGCGGCGTGGTGCTCAATCGTCCGCTGGTGCCGTCACGGCTGAGCACGGCGTTCTCGCACACGGGTTCACGTCCGGCCCGCACGCTTATCGGCGCCTATATCGCGCTGACCAAGCCGCGCATTATCGAGTTGCTGCTGATCACGACCATTCCCACGATGGTGCTCGCCGCTGGCGGATGGCCCGAGACGAGCTTGGTGGTGTGGACCGTGCTCGGCGGGGCACTCGCCGCAGGTGGTGCCAACGCCATCAACATGTTCATCGACCGCGACATCGACGGATTAATGGAACGCACCCGCAACCGCCCACTCGTCACGGGTCGCATCTCGCCCCGCAACGCGCTCTTCTTTGCCCTTGTGCTTGAAGTTGCTGCGTTCGCACTGCTCGCGTGGAGCTCAAACGTGCTCGCCGCATGCCTCGCAATCTCCGCCACCTTGTTCTATGTCTTCGTCTACTCGATGTGGTTGAAGCGCACGTCGCGACAGAACATCGTCATCGGTGGCGCTGCAGGTGCGGTGCCAGTGCTCGTTGGTTGGGCCGCGGTGCGCAATGACGTGTCATGGTCGGCCATCGTGCTCTTTCTCGTCATCTTTCTCTGGACCCCACCGCATTTCTGGGCACTTGCCATTCGACACGCCGATGACTATCGGGCCGCGTCGGTGCCAATGTTGCCCGTCGTTGAGTCGGCAGCAACCACCGTGCGAACGATGGGCTGGTACTCCATCGCGGTGGTTCTCGCGTCGTTGGCGCTGGTTCCGCTGAACGACATGGGTGTCGTTTATCTGGTGTCGGCGGTCGTGCTCGGCGTTGCCTTCGTCGCGCTCACGTTCGGTCTCGGTGCGACGCCAACGCAGCGGGCGGCGATGCGAGTCTTCAGTTTTTCGATCTCGTACGTCACGCTGTTGTTCATCGCCCTGACACTCGACGTGCTCGTGCGCTAGTTCGTTGTCGTCGCCGACAGGGCAACTGACTAGCCTTGCCACGTGTCGATTTCGGTCAGCGGAGCCCCCTCTGGCGCCACGCCGTCTTCGCTCGCGACCTCACCCCTGCAGCGCCTGGCTGGCTGGCTGACGACGATTCATCATGCGACCCTCGGCGTGTCGCTGCTGGTCGCTTCGGCGGTGTGGTTGGTAGTCGTTACTGCGATTGGCGTCGTGCTCGGGTTCGAACGCTTCGATGCTGGTGGCACGGTCGTCGATGCAGATGCATTCGTTCAGTTGTTTTCGCTCCATCGATTCGCCTTGGTGTTTGGTGTCGCCGGCCCAGCCATGCTTGGTCTCGTTGTCTGGTCGTTGCCCGCGCAGTTGCAGGCGGCGAATCTCTCGTTGCCGCGTCTCGCGGCGTTCGGTTGGTGGTCATGGCTTGTCGGAAGTGCCATCGTTCTCGTCTCGTATCTCGGCAACGGCGGCCCCGGCGGTGGTGACGCGCAGTATGTCGAGACGTACCTTCTCGGCCTTGGCATCGTGCTCGTTGCACTGGCGGTGATCGCCGTCTCGGTCGCAGCGACCGTGTTGACGCGTCGCAATGGTCGAGCACTCGGTGAGGTTCCGGTTGGCGCTTTCGCCGCACTCGTCACCGCGCTCGGTCTCGTGCTCACGTTGCCGTCGCCCTCGGCACGATCATCTACGTCTGGCTCGACTATGTGAACGCCCGAGTGGCCTTCGGCGGCGCAGACCTCATCGACGCCTGGCTCGGCTGGGTCGTGCGCGAGCCGCACACCCTGCTCGTCGTCGTGCCCGCCCTCGGTGTGCTCGCTGATGCGGTCGTGCGCACCGCCAAAGGCCGTCAACCCCTGCGTGGCGTGGTGCTCGTCGGTGTCGGAATTTCGCTCAGCGTCGTTGCCAGCTCGGTGACCCAACAGGCACACGTGTTCGCCCTTGGTGACACGCCGACGGGCACGTTGCAGTCGTTCGTGCCCTACGCACTCTTCAACCTCGTACCACTCTTGGCGCCGCTCATCGTCGTGCTGTTGTCGTTGCTTGCCCTGCGTGCCGGAACACCGGGCATCTCCGGGGCATTCGTTGCGGCATTCCTCGGGGTCGGCATGATCTTCACCGGTCTCGTTGGCTCAGCGGCGATGCACCTCGACGCGCTCGGGTTGGTTGGCACCGTCTTTGGTGAAGCAACGCTCGTCTATGTCGTGTACGGCGCAGTGCTCACGGCAATAGGCGGCATCACGCTGCATGCAGGATCAGTGACGGGTCGTGCCCTGCCCGACGGCAAGGTCGTGCTCATCGCGCTGCTTGGTTTCGTCGCGACGGTGCTGGCATCGCTGCCGCACTATGTGGCGGGCTTTCTTGATCAGCCTGCGAATGCCGCGACCGGGTTCGATGATTCGGGTCTCGTCGGTGTCACCAACCTGATCGTCGCACTCGGTCACGGTCTGATGCTCTTGACGGTGCTTGGGTTCATTGGTCTCGTCATCGCTTCGCGCCGTGGAGAAGTTCTCGCCGATCGATATCGACTGGAGCAGCCCGCATGACCGCACCTGCACTCACCGCCGGCCCTACGCGCCGCACGAGCACGGTGTTCGTGGCAACTGCGTTCGTCGCGGCTGGTGCTGCAATGTTGATGGGTTCGATGCTGGCGATGTGGCTCGACTTCCGCGCCAAGGCGCCGACGCGGGTGGCCAGCGACGGCGTGTCGCTGATCAAAGACTGGTTGAAGAGTGATGTCGCCATCCCCGAAGTCGCAGCCACGACGCTCATGATCACGTTCGTGATTGCCTGTGTGATGGCGCAGTGGGCGGTGTATTCCGCTCGTCGGGGCGACAAGTCGCACACGACGTTGGCACTCGGCATCACGATGTTCACAGGTCTGGCCATCGTCAACGCCCAGATTGCACTCTGGATGCAGATCGATCTCGTCTTGCGCAACGATGCCTACGAGACCATGTTCTATGCGATCACCGGCACGATGATGGCCATCATCGTGAGCGCGGTGGTCTATTCATTCGTTGCGATGTTCCGGGTGCTGGCAGGTCGTGGTGCCGACCATGACGTGCTGCGTGCCCATGCCCTGTATTGGTACGCGGTGACCGGCATGTTCGCCGCACTGTGGTTCGTCGTGTACGTGCAGAAGTAGCGCCATGTTCAAGGTCGGATCCAAACTCTTCCTCGGCACCGCGGGTGTTGCAGCCGTCAACCTCGTCGCCTACCTGATCTTCGTCGAACGTCTCGCCATCGGTGGCGTTGCACTGAGCATGTTGTTCGCTGCACTCGTCGGTGTCTCGGCCGCAGTGCTCATGATCAATGACGGTGACGACGAGACGCAGCCGCGCGACATTGCACTGACTCGAGCGTCAATGTGGCCCCTCATCGCTGCCCTCGGGCTCGTGCTGTTGGTGCTGGGTCTCGTCGTATCGCAGCTCTATTTCATCTTTGGCGGAATCGTGCTCGTCGCGGCACTCGCCGAGTGGATGGTGCAGGCGTGGAGCGAAACGGCGTCCGACGACCCCGCGCACAACGAATTCGCGCGCCATCGTCTGTTGCACCCGATTGAATTCCCTGTGATTGCCACGCTGGGTCTCGGCGTCGTCATCTTCTCGTTCTCGCGCATCATGCTGGCAATTTCCAAGAATGCCGGCACCGTTGCATTCATAGTGCTTGCCGCCGTCGTGCTTGCCGCGGGTTCGATGTTCGCGATTCGACCGGCATTGAAGCCTGCGCTGGTGAGCGGCATCTGCGTAATCGGCGCAGTCGGCATTGTTGCCGGCGGAATCGCTGGCACAGGCGCAGGGTTGCGCCCGCAGTTGGTCGAAGCCGCCGCCGAAGATCACTTCGCACACCGCGAGTGTGGTGCGGAGAAGGCCGAGCACTTCGACAAGAAGGCGATGAAGACCCTGTCGCTGCGCAGCAACGTGGTCGCCATCATCGAATTGCGCGACGGCAAGCTCACGGCCGAAGTGACTGGCTTTGCGACACCACAGCAGTCAGTCAGCGTGCCCCGATCCAACCCGGTCACCTTCGTCTTCCGCAACTTTGATGACGCCGAACGGCGCATGGTGGCCTATCTCGGTTCAGCCGCCGCTGCCACTCCAGCCGAAGGCGAGATGGATGCCAAACACGGCGAGAAGAACGAAACCTGCACGCAACTCATCCCACAAGGTGCTGAGCAAGCCCTGACGATTACCTATAACAAGCCATCAATCGCACAAGTTGCCGCCAAGGATGAGCCCTTCACCCTGACGGTGGCGGGGCTCGAAGGTCAAGCAATTGAAGTGGTCGTGCCGTGAATCACCGAAGCAGCACCGCGCTCAGAGTGACCAGTCGCCTTAGCCTGACGCACATGCGACGCAAGGCGGCTGCACGGGCGATGGTGCGCGCCACCACGGCATTTGGTGCAGCAATCGGTCTCGGCTCGTGTGCGACGAACGCCGCCCAAGACACCTGGCAACCCAAGGGTCCGAACGCCAAGATGATCGACGATCTGCAGCAACCGATTTTCGCCGTCGCGGGCATCATCGGCATCATCGTCTTCGTCTCCGTTTCGTATGCGATCTGGCGGTTCAAAGACCGCGGTCAGCCGATTCCTGAACAGACGCACGGTAAGCCGGCACTTGAGATCACCCTCACGGTGATTCCGGCCCTCATCCTCGCGGTGGTCGGTGTCTTCACCTTCCGCGTCATCTTTGATCTCGCCAAGACCGACGACACCCAACTCATCATCAACGTGACGGGTCAGCAGTGGTGGTGGGAATACGACTATCCCGCACAGAACGAATGGGGTATCACTCAGCCAATCATCACCTCTGGTCAACTCGTGATGCCGGTGGGCACCAAGGTGTTGCTGCGTGAAACCAGCCGCGACGTGATTCACTCGTACTGGATTCCCGCGCTCAACGGCAAGCGCGACGCCGTGCCTGGTCGCATTCACACGTTGCGTCTCGAGGCCGATGCACCCGGCATCTACGCGGGTCAGTGCACCGAGTTCTGCGGTCTCTCGCATGCCAACATGCGCATGGAGGCCGTCGCCTTGTCGAAGGAAGACTTCGCCACCTGGGTCGCCAACCAGCAGGCGGCCTACCAGTCACCCGCCGATGGCACCCTGGCCAAAGAAGGCGAGTCGGTGTTCTTGAACCAGTGCGTGCGCTGCCATCAAGTC
>RFMM01000224.1 GCA_009927665.1 Actinomycetota bacterium | reverse complement strand
ACCGACGAGCTTCACGCTGCACGGGTGAGCGACCAGTTGCAGACCGCACTCACCGATGCGATCGATCACGTGCGCCGCTTCAACGAAGCACTGCGCACCCGGCTCGCTGACTGGTCGATGGAAATTGAGCCTGGTGCACGCGTCGGCGAAAAGATCTCACCAATTGCTTCGGTCGGATTGTTCGTGCCCGGCGGCAAGGCGAGCTATCCATCGGTGGCCTACCAACTTGCCGTGCCTGCCGTCGTCGCAGGAGTGCCCAACATTTCCTTGCTCGTGCCACCGTTGCCGGGTGGTGACGGCCGAGTTGACCCAGCCGTACTGGTGGTGTGTCGCATGTTGGGCATCACGCAGGTGTACCGCGCCAACGGCCCGGCAGGTATCGCCGCGCTTGGTTTCGGCACGCAACGCATCGCACCCGTGCGCAAGATCGTTGGCCCAGGCAGCCCAGCGGTAACGGCGGCACAAGTCGAGATGCAGCGCCACGGCGTGTCAACGATGATGGTGCTCGGCCCGACTGAAGCAATGATGGTGGCCGACGACTCGACCGATGCTCGCCGCGCTGCACTCGACCTGCTGATTGAAGCCGAACACGGTGAAGACTCAACCGTGGTGTTGGTTGCCACTGACCGGAGTGTGGTGGATGACATCGACGCGCACCTTGCGCGGTTCATCTCCACGCTTCCGCCTCAGCGTGCAACGGCAGCACGGGCAGCTCTCGGCACCAATGGCGGTGTCGTTTTCGTAGCGACACTCGCCGAGGCGTGCGATGTGGTCAACTCGTTTGCCCCCGAACACCTGCAGCTTGCTCTTGCTCAGCAGCGATGCGACGACGTGGTTACGCGCATCACGAATGCCGGAGAGATTCTGATCGGACAAGACACGCCGTTCTCGGCCGCCAACTTCGTGCTCGGGGTGCCGGCGTCGTTGCCGACGAGCGGCTTTGCAGCCGTTTCGTCAGGCATCACCGTTGCTGCATTCTTGAAGTCAACTGCGGTGGCGACGAGCACTGGTACCGCCCTGCAGCGAATGCGACCGACGATTGAAGCGCTCGCCGATCACGAAGGCTTTGCCGCACATGGCAATGCGTTGCGCGAGCGCGACGCCCGCAGCTGACGATTCGCGAAACAGGTGCCGCGGCGCCGTGATCGCTAGTGCGCGGCGTCGCTCGGGTTGACGCTGAACTCACCATCGACGACATCAACGATGATCATCGCGTTACCCGTCGCCTCTGACACCTTGCCTTCGAGCAACAACAGGGCTGCTGGGTCGGCGATTTCTCGCTGAATCAACCGCTTCAGCGGTCGTGCACCGAACTCGGCGTCGTAACCGCGATCGGCGAGGGCGAGTCGTGCGGCTGGCGTGACGGCCAACGTGATGCGTCGCTCGGCAAGGCGGTCGATGAGGTGCTGCAGCTGGATTTCGACGATGGCACCGAGGTCGTCGCGCGTCAGCGAAGCGAAGCGCACGATTTCGTCGATGCGATTCACGAACTCCGGCTTGAAGTACTCAATCGGCTCGACGGGCAAGTTGCTCGTCATGATGAGGATGGTATTGGTGAAGTCGACCGTGCGACCCTGACCGTCAGTAAGGCGACCATCGTCGAGCACTTGCAGCAACGTATTGAACACCTCGGGGTTGGCCTTCTCGATCTCGTCAAGCAATACCACGCTGTAGGGGCGACGGCGCACCGCCTCGGTGAGTTGGCCGCCCTCGTTGTAGCCCACGTATCCCGGGGGTGCACCGACCAGACGGCTCACCGAATGCTTCTCGGAGTACTCACCCATGTCGATGCGCACGATGGCCTTTTCATCATCAAAGAGAAACGATGCAAGGGCCCGTGCGAGTTCGGTTTTGCCGACGCCCGTCGGACCAAGGAACATGAATGAGCCGATTGGTCGGTTCGGGTCTGACAGCCCCGCTCGACTGCGTCGAATCGCGTTTGCCACCACGGTGACTGCAGCGTCTTGGCCGACGACGCGTTGGTGCAACAATTCCTCTAGATGCACGAGTTTGTGCATTTCGCCTTCCATCAAGCGCGACACGGGAATTCCGGTCCATTTCGCCACGACCTCGGCGATGTCTTCGGCGTCAACTTCTTCTTTCAGCATGCGCGGTTCGCTGGTCGCCACTGCCGGGCTGGCCGTCGCCGTCGCAATGCGGCGCTCTAACTCGGGGATGCGCCCATAAATCAGCTCAGACTTCTTTTCGAGATTGCTCTCTCGCTCGGCCTGTTGGCGCAAGGTGTCGAGTTCTTCTTTCAGCGTGCGCACCGCGCTGATGCCCTGTTTCTCGGCCTCCCAGCGTCGCTTCATGACGGCTGCTTGTTCGCTTAGTTCGATGAGTTCGGTTTCAAGCGAACTGAGTCGTTCTTTGCTGGCTGCATCGGTTTCTTTGGCGAGCGCAACCTTTTCGATCTGCAGCTGCAGAATGCGCCGCTCAACGACATCAATCTCCGTCGGCATCGAGTCGATTTCGATGCGCAGTTTGCTGGCAGCCTCATCGACGAGGTCGATGGCCTTGTCAGGCAGAAACCGATTGGTGAGATAGCGATTCGACAAGACCGCTGCGCTTACGAGGGCGTTGTCTTGAATGCGCACACCGTGGTGCACTTCATAACGTTCTTTCAGACCGCGCAGAATGCCAATGGTGTCTTCGACGGTCGGCTCACCGACATACACCTGTTGAAAGCGTCGCTCTAGTGCTGCGTCTTTCTCTACATGCGTGCGGTATTCATCGAGCGTCGTCGCACCAATCATGCGTAGTTCGCCGCGCGCCAGCATCGGCTTCACCATGTTGCCGGCATCCATCGCCCCCTCGGCACCACCGGCGCCGACCAGGTTGTGAATCTCGTCGATGAACGTGATGACCTCGCCACCAGCGTCGACAATTTCTTTCAACACCGCTTTGAGACGCTCTTCGAACTCGCCGCGATACTTCGCACCAGCGAGCATCGCTCCGAGGTCGAGCGACAGCAATCGCTTCGATTTCAGCCCCTCGGGCACATCACCCGACGCAATTCGCTGGGCGAGACCCTCGACGATGGCCGTCTTGCCGACACCGGGTTCGCCGATGAGGATCGGATTGTTCTTCGTGCGGCGTGACAACACCTGCACCACACGGCGAATCTCTTCATCGCGACCAATGACGGGGTCGATCTTTCCGTCGCGGGCCCGCGCGGTGAGGTCGACACTGTATTTCTCGAGTGCCTGAAACTGATCTTCTGGGTTCTGCGAGGTCACGCGGTGCGAACCTCGTACCGCCTTGAGTGCAGTCAGCATTTCGTCGTGCGGAACACCAACGATTTCATGCATCGCTAGAACGAGCAGCTCAACAGACAGAAAATCATCTTTGAAGTCGGCTTGCGTTTCGACTGCCGTTGCGAAGACTGCAGCGAGTTCGCGACCAAGCCGCGGCTCTGCGCCACCTTTGGTGGTCGGCAGTTTGCCGAGTGCGGTCGCACACTTCTCGGCAACTTTGGCAACGGGCACCCCGACTTTGGCCAAGAGCGGCGCGGTGACGGTGCCGTCTTGCTTGACGAGTTCAGCCAACAGATGGTGGGGTGTGAGCTCGGGGTGACCGGTCGTAGCCGCCACCTGCATCGCCGCCGAGACGGCCTCGGCAGTCTTCACCGTCCATGTGCGCGGGTCGAGGGTCATCGTCGTTGGTCCTCAGCGGTCTCCGAGAAAGCCAGAGCGTCGGGTGAACACCGACAGCACCTGGCGAGTGGGTACGAGTTCGCCGCGCGAGGCACGCTCACGTGCGATGTGACTGCGCAAGGTTGTTACTTCGCGCTGCAGTTCTTCGACTTGGGCCTCGAGCTCGAGCACATGGCGAATGCCCTCTAAGTTCATGCCGATGTCGACGAGACGTGCGATGCGTTGCAACAACTGAATATCGGCGTCGCTGTAGCGACGGTTGCCGCCCTGCGTGCGCGCTGGGCGCAACAACCCGACTCGTTCATAGTTGCGCAGCGTTTGTGGATGCATGCCGGCGAGTTCGGCCGCCACCGAGATGACATACACCGCCATGCGGTAGTTGTCGCGGTTGGGTTGGGTGCTCATGATGCTTCCTCCTTGGCGAAGGCCAGTAACGCTTCACGTTGTTCTTTGGTCAGCGACGTTGGCACGGTCACTTCAACCGTGACGATGAGATCTCCCGCTGCCTTGTCGCCGGTGATGCCGCGACCCTTCACACGGTGACGACTGCCTGGTTGGGTGCCGGCACGCAGACGCAGCGTGACCAGATCACCCTCGAGGGTCGGCACGTTGATGTCGGCGCCGAGTGCCGCCGCAGTGAATGGCACCGGCACTCGCACCTGCAGGTTCTGGCCATCACGGGTGAACAACGGATGCGGCGTCACGCGGCACACGACAAACAAATCACCGGCCGGGCCACCATTGCGTCCGGGTGCACCGCGACCTTTCAGGCGAATGCGGGTGCCGTCGTCGATACCGGCAGGTACGCGCACCTTTACTTCACGGTTGCGCATCTCAACGCCAGTGCCACGACACGTGCCACATGGGTGCTCGATCACCACACCACGACCAGCACAACGGTTGCACGGGGTGGAAAACGCGAAGCCACCCTGGTTCACTTCAGTGACACCACGGCCGTTGCATGCGCTGCATCGCACGGGGCTGGTGCCAGGTCGCGCCCCCGAGCCGTTGCACGTCGAGCACGAGGCCTCTGACGTGAGGTGCAGCGTGGTGGTGAGACCTTTTGCCGCATCGACGAAGTCAATCGTGAGCGCAGCTTCGAGATCTGAGCCGCGCTGCGGGCCGACGCCCGCACCGTTTCGACGTGCGCCACCAAACATCTGGTTGAGCAGGTCACCGAACCCGCCCGCACCAGCCATGTCGCCCATGTCGAAGCGGAACTGCCCGCCACCTGGTCCGCCGAATGCCCCGGGGCCGAGACGTCGAACCTCGTCGTACTCGCGGCGCTTGTCTTCGTTGCCGATCACGTCGTAAGCGGCGGAGACTTCTTTGAATCGCTCTTCGGCTGCGGCGTTGTTCGGGTTGGCGTCAGGGTGATATTGACGCGCAAGTTTGCGGTACGCCTTGGTGATGTCTTTCGCCGACGCGTTCTGCGGCACGCCGAGCACGGCGTAGTAGTCCTTTTCGAACCACTCTCGTTGTGCAGTCATCGTGTCCTCGACTCGTTGCGCGTAGGAGTGTTCAGCCCTTCACCTTGACCATTGCGGCGCGCACGACGCGGCCCTTCCATCGATACCCCGTGCGCAACACCTCAACGACCATCGGCCCGTTCTCTGAACCGTCGCTTGGTTCGTGCACCACGGCATCAGCAGTCGCTGGGTCGAACGGCTTGTCGGCAAGGTCGAGGGCTTCGAGGCCTTGTTTCTGCAACGCTCCAAGCAACGACGACCACACCGACTCGATGCCTTGCACGCCGTGCGCGGCGGCGGCTTCGCACGCATCGAGCACCGGCAACACCGACTCGACGAGTTTGGCGGTGGCGCGATCGACGTCGTCGGTCACTTGCGCAGTCACACGCTTGCGAAAGTTCTCAAAGTCGGCTTGCAAACGCAGGGCGAGATCTTTGAAGTCGTCTCGTTCTTTGGTGACGGCGGCGAGCACGTCGCTCACATCGAAGCCGAGCGGCGCGCCGTTCTCACTCGACACAGCATCACTCGACGCGGCATCGGTGGAATTCACCTCACCAGAGGGCGCATCAGAGGCGAAGGGGGTTGCGTCATCTGCACCCTCTGGATTCGAGGTGGTGGAGTCGTTGCTCATGACCGATGCCGTCGGGAAAGGTGACGGTTACTTTTCGTCGACGATCTCGGCGTCGACGATGTCACCATCGTTCGTCGCGCTCGCACCGTTGGCCGACTGGCCGCTGGCCGAGGTGCCCGCTGCATTGGCGTCACGCGACGCCGCTTCGTAGAGCTTCTGGCTGAACGCCTGGCTGGCGGTCATCAGTTTCTCGGTGGCGTTCTTGATCGTGTCGACATCGTTGCCGGCAAGAGCGGCCTTCAGATCGGCGAGCGGTTGCTCAACGGCCTTGCGCTCGTCCTCGGGCACCTTGTCGCCCTGCTCACGCAGCACCTTTTCGGTCTGGTACACGAGCGAGTCGGCGTTGTTGCGCACTTCGGCATCAGCGCGACGCTTCTTGTCTTCGTCGGCGTGTGCTTCGGCGTCCTTCACCATCTTGTCGATGTCGTCTTTTGAAAGCGACGACTGACCCGAGATAGTCATCGACTGTTCTTTGTTCGTGGCGCGGTCTTTGGCCGACACGTGCACGATGCCGTTGGCGTCGATGTCGAAGGTGACCTCAATCTGCGGCACGCCGCGTGGTGCGGGTGGTAGATCGACCAACTGGAACTTGCCGAGCGTCTTGTTGTACGACGCCATCTCGCGCTCACCCTGCAACACGTGAATCTCCACCGACGGCTGCATGTCTTCGGCCGTAGTAAACGTCTCGGTGCGACGCGTGGGGATCGTGGTGTTTCGTTCGATGAGTCGCGTCATCACGCCGCCCTTGGTTTCGATGCCAAGCGACAGCGGTGTCACGTCAAGCAGCAAGATGTCTTTCACGTCGCCGCGCAACACGCCGGCCTGCACTGCGGCACCAACCGCCACGACTTCGTCGGGGTTGACGGTGCGGTTTGGTTCTTTGCCGGTGAATGACTGCACGAGTTCCTGCACCGCAGGCATACGGTCGAACCACCGACGAGGATCACGTGGTTGATCTGCCCCTTCGTGAGGCCGGCGTCACTGATCGCCTGCTCGAAGGGTTTACGGCAACGCTCGAGCAGATCTTTCGTCATCTCTTGGAACTTCGCGC
>RFMM01000014.1 GCA_009927665.1 Actinomycetota bacterium | reverse complement strand
CGGTGCCGGTTGCAGTCGAAGCTCTCAGCTTCCTGCTACGCGCTAGTAAGCGCCCGGGAAACATCAACAGCAAACGCTGCCTGCTGAAGGGTTGCACTGCGAGGATCCCACTGCCCAGTCCGCACTCGCTGAAGCAATGATTCTGCTTGTTCGCGGAAGCCCGGCTTGAGGCCATCTGGTCCCGGGAAAGAGGTGACCTGTGACGCCAGTTTGGGTACATAGCGCCGCACGGGCATATCGGCGCTCGGCTCTATAACTTCCATTCCTTGATACATGCTGCCCATCTCAAAAGGCCGAAGTTCGAATCTCTTGGGGGCACGATCGAGGACTAACGCAAAATTGGCAGGAACGTTCCAGTTCAGCACGATTGAGCCAACGTGTCCATGCGTGGTGGAGAACGTCGCCACCCTCGCGCGTGGCCCAGAAACATCAAGACGGCTTTCTAGTCGGTAGTGACCAACGACGTACTGTAAGAGATCGAGTCCGTGGACGGAATTCTCCCTCACAGCACGTAGTCCGTCATTGCCTTCGTGATGATCCTGAATGGTCTCGGGTAACTCGAGTCGGACTAGACACGGTCCATCATCAGCAAAACTGCGTGCAGCAGCAGCAGCAGCGTAAAACCGCCGGTTATAGGCGACACGGACATGATCCTCCGCTGAAGTGAATTTAAGAATTGTCTCCGAATCAAAAGAGAGGGGTTTCTCTACAAGACACGGTCGCTTCGTTTTAACCGCACATCTCAGCAGTTCTGGAAGAGCTTCGGTTGCGCACGCGAGAACGATCGCATCCCACTCTTCCGACTCCACAAGTTCGGTCGGTTTTCTCCAATACTGCGGTATCCCGTGCTCGGCCGCGAATGCTTCGGCACGACGCGAGCCGTTACTTCCTGCGACGTGTTCAACTTGAAAGCCAACCGCACGCAGGGCTGCGACATGAAACGGAGCAATCGCACCGGCACCAACCAGGGCCACGCGAGGCATAGTCACGAGATCTCCCAATGTAGAGAGTTGGCGACGACGTCTTCGGAAAGCGGAAAATCGAGTCGCCTGCCGAGTCGGCTACTTTCAAACCCTGCAAGTAGCGCAGTCGCGGACTCAACAACCGCATGCAGCCCATAACTGCTCGCTCGGATACCTTCGAGCTCGTCGAGCTGTTTGGACAGCACCTCGCCCAAGTCTGGAACCAACTCACCCACCGGTTCATCTCGCTGCACCTCCCCGACTCGCACGACACGCCCATCAGCCGCTACCTCACCAGGATCACGTTGAAAGGCCC
>RFMM01000140.1 GCA_009927665.1 Actinomycetota bacterium | reverse complement strand
GCGCGAACTCAGCCGAGCTTCACCCACCCGCCGACGAGACCGCTCATGAACCCGCCGTCAACCTGCACATCGGTGGCGTTCAACCACTGCAACACGGGGTCTGAGACAAAAAGCATCACCCGCGCAATGTCGTCGACCGTGGCGTCGCGGCCGGTTTCGCGGGTGACGAGATCAAGAATGGGCCCGACAGACTCACGAAAATCTTTGAGTATCGGCGTGCGCACTGGCCCTGGGCTGATCGAATTCACGCGCACGCCGTGCTCGCGCAGATATCGGCCGTGTTGCTTGGTGAGCACCACGACACACTCTTTCGAAAAGTCATAGGCGCGTTTGCCGTCCATCGGGTGGTCGCCCAACCACGCGACCCCACTCTCATAGTCGGGCGTGGCCAACAGGCGTTGTACTTCGTCAAGGTGGGCCTGCCACTGCGCACCAGCGATTGATGCCACGTTGGTGATGGCTCCCCCGCTGCGAATGCGCGCAATCAGCAACTCGGTCAACATTCGCAGGCCGAGCACGTTCACCTTCATCGTCACAAGCGGGTCGGCGGTGCCGGGCACGCCTGCGATGTTGAGCAGCACATCGATATCGCCATCGATCTCGCGTGCGGCCCTCTCAATGCTGGCTGCGTCGGTCATATCAACCCGCACAAACTGCCCAACCTTCAGATCTACGGGGTTGCGATCAAGCGCCACCACGTGGGCACCGGCTTCGAGCAACAGCTCGGTGGTGCGATGTCCGATTCCCGACGCTGCACCAGTGACGATCACTCGTTTGTTGGCGAACCCGAAGTGTGGTGTCGTCATTGGTCTTCGTACGGTTGACCGGCGGCCTTGGGTGCACGACTCGCACCGATGAAGCCCGCCACCACGATGATGGTGACCACATATGGCGCCATGATGAGAAACTCACTGGGAATTCCCGTATCAAAGTTGCCGATCTTCAAACGAACCGCCTCAGCCAGTGCAAATACCAACGCCCCGCACAGCGCACCGACCGGATGCCATCGCCCAAAGATCACCGCAGCGAGAGCGATGAAGCCTCGACCGTTGGTGATGTTCTGGTCGAACCGACCGACGATGCCAATTGGCCACCATGCTCCGCCGATACCTGCGACTGCACCGGCCAGCAACAAGTTTCGGTAACGCAGCTTGTTGACGTCTACACCGAGTGTTCCCGCCGCTTTGGGGTATTCACCGATCGCACGCGTTCGCAAGCCCCACTTGGTGCGATACAAGCCCCAAGTGGCGAGGGCGACCGCAGCAAACGAGAAGTACACGAAGATCGTTTGCTCGAAGAAGATGGTTCCGATGAAGGGCACGTCGGCCAACAACGGAATCCTGATCGGCGTCACCGGCAAGAGATTGTTCATCGTGTCACGGTTTGGCACCAAGACACGGAAGCTGACGAACGAAGTGACCCCCAAAGCAAAGAAGTTGATGGCAAACCCAACGATCACCTGGTCAACCTTGTAGCGAATCGACATGACTGCAAGAACCGCAGCAAGTGCCACCCCAGTGAGTGCACCCACCAGCGTGCCGAGCCAAAGATTCGTGAGCGAGGCGGCAATGGCGCTGGTGCACGCTGCAGCCAACAGCATTCCTTCGATCGAGATGTTGATAACGCCACTGCGTTCGCTGAGGATTCCACCAATCGCGCCCAGAGTGATGGGCACGCTTCGGCTCACCGTGTCTTGCAGCATGCCAACGAAACTGAACGAGTCGCCGGCTGCCGCCCAGGCCAAGAAGCTCATGAAGAACGCTGCAGTGGCGAGCGCCAGCACGACGTTGGAGAGACGACCGAAACCACGCAAGAGCTGTGCTGCAGCCACCGCCACCAGCACGATGCCTAACGCCCATCCGAACCCTTGTGCCGGCAAGGTGAATTGGCTGGTCTCGGTGATTCTGAAACCGGCATCTCCAGGGCGTCGCGTGAAGATAAAGAAGCACACCATCGCCAATACGAGATAGGTAATGCCAACGCTGCGTGCCCGCTTGCGCTGTTCGGCGGACACCACACGGTCTGGCACTGCTGCTGCGGTCATCCGCCCCACCCCCTGAACGTCTGCCCGAATCCCTTCGCATCACCTTTCACACGGAAGATTGCTTTCACCAAGAGCGGCGCCGCGATAAAAAACACGATGAGCGCACGCAAGACGATGATGAGATCGATGGGCACGTCGGTATCGACCTGCATCTGACGACCACCAGCCTGTAGCGCACCGAACAGCAGGGCCGACACCAGGGTGCCGATTGGTGTCGATCGCCCCAAGAGAGCGACGGCGATCGCATCAAACCCGATGTCACCTGCCACACTGCCGCTGGCGTATCCGTACAAACCGAGCACTTCTGAACCACCAGCCAAACCGGCGAAGGCACCCGCGATTGCCATTGACACCACCATGAGTGACTTGGTCTTCATGCCCGCGTAGCGAGCAGCCTCTTGATTGAAACCGGTGGCTTGCATTTCGAAGCCCAACGTCGTCTTGCGCAACAACCACCAGAAGACGAACGTGGCGAGCAACGCCACGATGAAACCGGTGTGAGCGAGAAGGTCGATGCGCTTGCCCATGAACCAGAACAGTTTCGGCAACTTGGCCGAATCTTCGACGAACTTTGAGATCGCGTCGTCACGGCCCTCACGCTTGAACAGCTCGGTCTTCAACAACCACAACACCGTGAACGATGCGATGCCGTTCAACATGATGGTGGTGATTACTTCATGCGCACCTGTTCGTGCCTTCAGCGCGCCTGGTATCGCGCCAAAGAGCGCACCACCCACCGCGGCAGCCAAAAGTGCCAATGGCACGTGAATAATCGGCGGCAACTGAAATGCGAACCCCACCCAGAGACCGGTTATGGCCCCAGCCAGCATCTGGCCGGTTGCGCCGATGTTGAACAGGCCCGCCTTGAACGCCGACGACACTGCAAGGCCGGCCAAGAGCAACGGCGTGGCTCCGGTGATGGTGTTGGAAATCGCCCGCAACGAACCGAACGAACCTTTGAAGAGCCCCCAATATGCAGTGCCGAGCGTGCTGAAGGCCTGACCAAAATTGCCGTCACCGAGCGCCTCGATGTCGGTAATCACGATGATGAACGCACTAACGACCAATGCGGCAACGACAGCGAGCAGCGTGAAGCGAAGTGACTTGAGGGTTTCGTTCACGACGCCACCGCTGCCGGACGAGAACCAGCCATGTACAAGCCGATGTCCATGTGGCTCACCTTTTTGGGGTCAAGATCGGCGACAATACGGCCGCGATACATGACCAACACTCGGTCAGACAATGACATGATTTCGTCTAACTCGGTGCTCACCACCAAGACCGCAACACCGGCATCTCGCTCTTTCACGATTTGCGAGTGCACATACTCGATCGAGCCGACATCGATGCCGCGGGTCGGCTGAGCCGCAACGGCGAGCCGAATGTCGCGGCTCAACTCGCGTGCAACGATGACCTTCTGCTGGTTGCCGCCAGAAAGAGTCGAGGCCGGCTGTGACGGGTCGTTGGTGCGAATGTCGTAGGCGGCCACCAACTCTTTGGCGCGCGCTGCGGCGACATCCCATTTCATTCGAATGCCTTGGCTGAATTCGGCATCGTGATAGCGGGTCAGCACCAAATTCTCGGTGATCGACATTTCGGTCACCAGACCTTGGCGCTGGCGGTCTTCGGGAATATGGGCCATTCCGGCTGCGTGACGTTCTCGTGGCGAATCATGTGATACATCACGATCAGCAACGGAGATCGAGCCCGACGCAGCACGTCGCATGCCCGAAAGCGCCTCTACCAACTCGGTCTGGCCGTTGCCCTGCACACCTGCAATGCCGACGATTTCACCCACGCGCACTTCGAACGACACATCATCGACCACGGTTCGACCATCGGGCTCGACCACCGACAAGTTCTTGACCTGAAGCATGGCCGCGCCTGGCGTGGCTGGCTTCTTGTCTACGACCAGTTGCACCGCCCTACCGACCATCATCTCTGCAATTTCTGACTCAGTGGTGTTTTTCGGATTCGCTTCACCTACCACCTTGCCTCGCCGCAGCACGTTGATGCGATCAGCAATGGTGAGCGCCTCTTTCAGTTTGTGGGTGATGAAGATGACACCCCGGCCTGCAGCCACCAACGATCGCACAATCTCGAAAAACTCCAGAATCTCACTTGGGGTGAGCACCGCCGTCGGCTCATCAAACACCACGATCTTGGCGTCGCGCATCAACACCTTCACGATTTCCACCCGCTGACGCACACCGACAGGCAGGTCTTCAATGACGGCATCAGGGTTGAGCTCAAGGCTGTATTTGTCGGATACTTCCTTCACCATGCGGCGCGCTTCGTCGATGTCGAGCGAACCAAGACGGCCAGTGGGTTCGACTCCCAGCACCACGTTTTCTGCGACGGTCATTACTGGCACCAGCATGAAATGCTGATGCACCATTCCAATGCCGGCCGCAATGGCGTCGGCAGGTGACGAGAAGTGTTGGGGGGTGCCATCAATTCGCAGTTCGCCCTCGTCAGGGCGATAGATGCCATACAGCACGTTCATCAACGTGCTCTTGCCCGCACCGTTTTCACCGATGAGGGCCAAGACTTCACCCGTTGACACCTCGAGATTCACATTGTCGTTGGCGACGACACCCGGAAAGCGCTTGGTGATGCCCCGCAGTTCGAACTTCATGAGCCAGCCCCCACCGCACTCTGAGAGTAATACAACAAACGGGGCGGGCCGCTTTCGCGACCCGCCCCGCGTTGTTAACGCGAATCAGCTGAGTTACAGCTTGATTGATCCGTCTGCGATTCCTGCAGCAATGGCCTCAACTTCGGCCTTGATGTCGTCGGGAACTGCGGTGTAGGCAACGCCGACGCCGCCGTTGGCAAGCGTGCCGACATAGTTGTCGGTTACGCCGTTGCCTTCAACGACATCCTTGACTGCCGCGAACACGGCTGCGTCGATGTTCTTCAGCACCGAGGCGATGTACACCTCAGCTGCATCTGGGTTCGACACGCTCATGTCAACGTCAACACCGATGATCTTCACCTTGCCAGCGGACTCGAGGGCGAACTGGGCGGAACCCAGACCCACCGGGCCAGCAACTGGGAAGATGATGTCGGCGCCTTCGTCAGCCTGGCTCTTGGCAATGTTCTTGCCGTCGTCGAGGCTTTCGAAGTTTCCGGCGAACGTGCCGTCAGTGCCGTCCCAACCGAGCAACTTCACCGACGCGCCCTTTTGTGCGTTGTAGTACTCAACGCCCTTACGGAAGCCTTCCATGAAGATGGTGACCGGCGGAATGTTGACACCACCGAAGGTGCCGACGATGCCGGTCTTGCTCATCGCCGCCGACAGGTAGCCGGCCATGAACGACGGCTGGTCGGTCGCGAACACGAGACCGCGGGCGTTGGCCACCGGCGGGTCGTACGCGTAGTCGACGATCGCGTAGTTCAGACCAGTGTTCGCTTCGGCAGCGGCCTTGGTCGCATCACCCAAGAGGAAACCCACCGTGACGGTGATGTTGCAGCCCTTGTCGGCAAACGACTGGAGGTTCGGCGCGTAGTCGGCGTCGCTCGACGACTCGAGCAGGTCGATGGTGACGCCGAGTTCGGCTTCAGCCTTCTGCATACCTGCGTAGGAAATCTGGTTGAAGCCCTTGTCGTCCACGCCACCGGTGTCGGTGACCATGCACGCCAGGGTGCCGGCGCCAGGCAGCGGAGCTGCGGTGTCTTCAGTGACCGCTTCGGTCTCTTCGGTTGCCTCATCGGTTGCCGCCTCGTCATCGCTACCGCACGCGCCAGCAATCAGCGCGAAGGCAGCAAGAGCGAGCGCAGCGGACTTGAGTCCCTTGTGCTTTCTCATTGCGTGTATGTCTCCCTCTCGTGCGGCATGGGCCGCACGTGTTGTTGTGCGGAAAAGCATAGTGCATGCCACTGTGGCTGCCCGACGATGGTCGCAGGGCTGCCCGACGATGG
>RFMM01000181.1 GCA_009927665.1 Actinomycetota bacterium | reverse complement strand
CGCGTTAGGCGGCGAGTTCGCGGCGCACCAGTTCGGCGATTGCCGACCAGTGCGCAGCAAGCCCAGGGTGTAGGTCGTAGTCACCCACGTCGGGCAACGCGACCCACTCGAGATCGCTCGTCTCGTGGTTGGCGGCAAAGATTCCGGCGTCATCTTGCGCGAACGCGATGACGGTGTCATATCGCCAGTTGCCGTGGTCGTCGCTGAAGATTTTGCGCACCTCGACTCGCGAGTGGTCGACGCCGACTTCTTCAGCCGCTTCGCGCAGTGCCGCAGTGACGACGTCTTCGTGCGAATCTCTCGCGCCACCAGGCAAGGCCCAGGTGCCGCCGCCATGTGTCCAGCCGGCGCGCAACTGCAAGAGCACGCTCGGCCGAGCGAGATCGGTTCGCACGAGCAACAACCCTGCGGCACCATGCACGCCCCAGTGCGAGTGGCCGCACTGGCAGCGAATGAATCCGTCGCCGTCGCGATGTGCCATGGGTCAGCGATGCGCCATTGGTCAGGCGGGTGCGGCAGCCGCAGTCAGTTGCCCGCGGGTTGTCCAGCGATTGCCAGCGAGCAGTCGTGCGCCGATGATGAGTGTCGTCATCACTGCTGCGGCAATCGCAAACGTGGTGGTGCGACCGAGCACTTCGTAAGAGACTCCGGCGAATGACGCCGAGATGCCACCCGTCAACGTTTGGGCCCCACCGAGTAGCCCCTGGGCACCCGCCTGACGTTCGGTCGGTGACACCATGCCGACGGCGACCCCGGCGCCCGTCACCGTCATGCCGTCGTTCAAGGTGTGCACGAGAAACACCGCCATCAACAACCACGGCACCGAGATCGCACCATACAAACCCATACATGCGGCGCCAAACAACATGCCGAAACCGCCAGCGCGAAAGGGCCCGATGCGTTGCACGAATTTTCCGCCATACGGCGCCATGAACACCATCGGTAACACAAAGAGCGTCACACCGGTGTTGGCCATCCACGTTGGTGCGTCGAGGTCATTCATCATCAATGCCCAGAGCGAGTCGAAGGTGCCGATCATGAAGAACACGGCGATACCGATGAGCACGCCAGCCGCGACTGCGGGGTCACGCAACAAGTCGACGGCGAAGCGTTCGGTGGGGTGATCCTCGGCCGGCACCTCAGGAATCGGCATTGAGAAGATCACCAGTGAGGTGAGTGCAAGTGCCGACCCGATCACGAGGAATGGCGCAGGTATACCGAAGGGCTCAACGAGAAACGCCGACACCACTGGCCCCGCAGCGAAACCGCCCACCTCACACGACAGCACCCGGCCGAGGTTGCGACCAAGATGCTCCGGATCGCTCACGATGATGACTCGACGCATCGCCGGCAAAGCGCAACCGAGACCCAAGCCCGACAAGAAGCGTGAGCCCAACAGCAGCGGCAACGTATCAGAAAACGCCATCGAAAAATTGCCGATGATGGCCAAGCCGAGGCCGATGAAGATGAGTTGTCGCGAGCGACCGCGGTCGGCGAGTGGGGCGATGGTGAGCTGGGCAAAGAACGAGGTGAAAAAGCCGATGGCAATTACCAACCCGAGTGCGCCCTCGTTGATGCCGAATTGCTCGCGATAGTCGTCGAGCATCGTGAACATCACGCCATAGGCCGACGACTTGACGGCGATCGCGACGAACAACGCGAGCAACAAACGTCGGCGAACCACGCAGCGAGGCTACTTGTCGTATCTGCGACAATGGATGGTGTGACGACGATTGACATCAAAAATCCATTCGACGGTTCGCTGGTGGGCCGGGTACCGCGTGCCGATATCGCCGATTGCCTCGCGGCAGTCGATCGCGCTGAAGCGGCGTTTTCGACGTGGCGTGCCACTGCACCGCGCGTGCGCGCCGAAGTGTTGCGCAAAGCGTGGGAATTGATGATGGCCGACCACGAATCGCTGGCCCGCACCATCGTGCAAGAAAACGGCAAAGTGCTCGCTGATGCGAAAGCCGAAGTCACCTACGCCGCCGAATTCTTCCGCTGGTTCAGCGAAGAAGCCGTGCGCATCGACGGTGATTATCGCCGTGCACCGTCTGGTGCCAACTGGTTGCTCGTTTCGCGTCAACCGGTTGGTGTTGCGTTGCTCGCGACACCGTGGAACTTTCCGGCGGCAATGGCCACCCGAAAAATCGGCCCTGCGCTCGCTGCTGGCTGCACGGTCGTACTGAAGCCCGCGAGCAACACACCGCTCACCGCCATCGCCATCTGTGAAATCTTGCGTCGTGCGGGCGTGCCCGACGGTGTCGTAAACGTGGTGGTGCCCGAACCTGCCGGGCCCGCGGTGTCGGCGATGCTCTCGTCGGGCAAGGTGCGCAAGTTGAGCTTCACCGGGTCGACGGCGGTGGGTTCGCTGCTCTTGGCGCAGGCAGCCGAGCGCATCATCAACTGCTCGATGGAACTCGGTGGCAACGCACCACTCGTGATCTTCGACGACGCCGACCTCGACGTTGCTGTCGAAGGGTCGATGCTTGCCAAGATGCGCAACGGTGGTGCGGCATGTACGGCCGCCAATCGGTTCTTCGTGCACGAAAAGATTCACGACAGGTTCGTTGACGCTTTCACCAAGCGCATGTCGTCACTCGTCTTGGGTGACGGGCTTGACCCCCAAACGCATGTCGGCGCACTGGTGTCGCGCAAAGAACAAGACCATGTCGCAACGCTCGTCGACGGTGCGGTGGCAGAAGGCGCCACCCTCGCCTGCGGTGGCAAACGGGCAAGCGACAAGTCGTTCGGATATCACCCGACGGTGCTCACCGACGTGAAGTTCGGTGCCTCAATCTTGCAAGAGGAAATTTTCGGCCCCGTTGCCCCGATCGTGCGCTTCAACGACGCCGACGATATTCTCGCCCATTGCAACGCTGTCGATCACGGGTTGGTGTCGTATGTGTTCACACGTGATGTTGGTCGTGGGCTCAAGTTTGCCGAGGCACTCGAGACCGGCATGATCGGCCTCAATCGTGGTCTGGTTTCAGACCCCGCCGCACCCTTCGGCGGTGTCAAGGCATCGGGTCTTGGTCGCGAGGGTGGTCACGACGGTTTGCTCGCGTTTCTCGAAACCAAATACGTCGCCGGCAACTGGTAA
>RFMM01000015.1 GCA_009927665.1 Actinomycetota bacterium | reverse complement strand
GCGCACGGTCGTTGCAGTTTCGACGTCATTGCAGTACCACTCGTCATACACGTCAGCGAACGCAGCACCATAAGTGATCTCCGTCATGACAATCGCCGCGCACTCATGCTCCCTATCATTAAACAAGTGCCAAAAGATGTGTTGCTCGGCAAAGACCTGTTGGTGGTTGCGGAGATTGCTCAGGCACACGATGGTCGAGTTGACGACGCGCATCGGCTGATCGATGCAGCGGCAAGGGCCGGTGTTGATGCGGTCAAATTTCAGACACATCTCGCGGCCGCCGAGAGCACTGCCCGTGAGCCGTGGCGGGTCAGATTCAGTACGCGAGACGCGACACGGCGCGATTATTGGAAGCGGATGGAGTTCTCGCTGGCTCAGTGGAAAGAGTTTCGAGCGCACTGCCAGGAGGTCGGCGTCGAGTTCTTCAGTTCGCCGTTTTCTCCCGAATCGATTGATCTCTTGCTTGAGGTGGGCGTGCGGCTTTGGAAGGTCGCATCGGGCGAGGTCAACAATCTGCAACTACTCAGCCTGTTGCGCGATACTGGGCTTCCTGTCATCTTGTCTTCAGGGCTATCCACCATGGTTGAGCTGCGGAGTGCGCTCGATCACTTGGCATTGAAGTCACAAGAAGTCGCCGTCTTGCAGTGCGCAACCCAGTACCCAACTTCACCAGACCGTGTAGGCCTCAATGTCATCACGAGACTTCACTCAGAATTGGGATGTGTCGTTGGTATCTCAGATCACTCGAGCACCATCTTCCCATCTATTGCGGCTGCTGCCTTGGGTGCGAGGATATTCGAGACGCATATCAAAGACTCCGCTGATGTGTCGGGGCCTGATTCGTCATCATCACTCGACGAGCAACAACTTGCCTCGCTGGTCGAAGGTGTACATTTCATTCGTGCCGCAGTGATGAATCCCGTAGACAAAGATTCGCTCTCGGAGAATCAGCTGTCGATGCGTGAAATTTTTGGGCGCAGCCTCGTTACGGCGAGAGACCTAGCACTTGGCCACGTGCTTACTGCGGGCGATCTCGCATACAAGAAGCCGGGTGGCGGTCTTGACTTTACGTGGGCAACGAAACTTATTGGTGGGAAAGTCACGCGTAGTCTTAGTGCAGACGAAGCAATTCGTATTGAAGATGTCGAGGTGCGGTAGTGCGTAAAGTTTGCGTAGTTATCTCGGCCCGCCCGAGCTATAGCCGCGTCAAGTCTGTGCTTAGCGCACTTTCGCAACGCCCGGACGTTGAGCTGCAAGTTGTTGTCGTTGCGTCTGCGTTGATTGATCGCGCTGGGCGTGTGGTGGAGATAATTCGACGAGATGGTTTTCCGATTGACGCTGAAGTGTCGGCACTTCTTGAGGGTGACAGCACCACGAGCATGGTGAAGACCACTGGTCTCATCATGCTCGAGCTCACAGGGGTCTTCTCGCGTTTGCGCCCCGACGTTGTGGTCGTGGTCGCGGATCGCTATGAAACGATCGCGACATCGATCACGGCCAGCTACATGCGCATCCCACTTGCGCACCTGCAAGGCGGAGAGGTCACAGGCAACATTGACGAGAAGGTTCGCCACGCGAATACCAAACTTGCCGATCTTCACTTCGTATCAACAGAGTCAGCCCGACGTCGGGTGCTTGCCATGGGCGAATCTGCCACTGCAGTGCACCTCACGGGGTGCCCATCGATTGACTTGGCAGCTGGCATTACGGCGGAAACTCCACTCGGCTTTGATCCATTGCAGAAATACGGTGGAGTCGGTCAGCCAATCGACATATCGCAGTCATACATCGTTGTATTGCAGCACCCGGTCACCACCGAAGAGGCACAGGCAAGTGAACAAGTCGCGGCGACTCTTGAGGCCGTGCGTGCCATAGATTTGCCGACGCTCTGGTTCTGGCCAAACGTCGATGCTGGTGCTGACAGAACGTCAAAAGCAATTCGACGATTTCGTGAGCTGAATGATCCCAAGAAGATTCATTTTTTCAAGAACATGGAGCCTTTAGAGTTTTTGCGACTCATCAATCGTGCGGGTGTGCTTGTGGGTAACTCCAGCGTTGGCGTTCGCGAAGCGGGGATTTTGGGGGTTCCTGTAGTCAATATCGGAACCCGTCAGTCGGGACGCGATCGTTCAAAAAACGTACGCGACTGTGGCTACAGTCGCAAGGAAATCGTGGATGCCATCACAAGTC
>RFMM01000104.1 GCA_009927665.1 Actinomycetota bacterium | reverse complement strand
AGCCCAGTGTGTCCGCCCGCCTCAGTGCCTTGTGCGACAACGAAGTCACAACCGCTCGCCACTGCAGCGGTCGCGTGCTTCACCTTGCCGCACATCGAGCCGACGAGGATGTTGTTCTTGTGCAGCAGATCGATCACTTCGCGCGGCACGCCGAGGCCAGCAACGAAGATCGAAGCACCGCCTTCGATCACCGCCTTGATGCCCGAGTCGACTTGCTGAGGTAGGGCAGTAAGCAGGTCGACGCCGAAGGGTTTTGCGGTTCGTTCGCGAACCAACCGCATCTCTTCAGGAAGTTCATGTTCGCGCATCGTCGACGCGCCGAGTGTGCCGATGCCGCCGGCCTCGCTAACGGCAGCCACAAGCTCGTGATACGACACGCCACCCATGCCCGCCAACATCACCGGGTGGTCGATGCCGAGCATCTCGGTGAGTCGTGTACGCATGCAGGCGAGGTTAGTTGTCGTACGCGCCGCGCGACGAGAGGTAGCCACGATGCCAGCGTCGCGGCGTGAAGGCGCTGGCGCGCGGTTCGTCTTCGAACATCCAGCGCACGAACTTTTGTTTGCGCCAGGTTCCGCCATCGATGATGCGCAGCGCAC
The DNA here is from genome assembly GCA_009927665.1 of Actinomycetota bacterium. Classification (GTDB taxonomy): domain Bacteria; phylum Actinomycetota; class Acidimicrobiia; order Acidimicrobiales; family Ilumatobacteraceae; genus F1-60-MAGs027. The sequence goes on along the minus strand of RFMM01000104.1, from coordinate 7,201 downwards.
CGCAGGCGAGTCGTTCGCTGGTGAGCGCGCGACCAAGTATCGCCGACATGTGATGGTCGGCGAAGAAGTTGCGCCACATCGCGCGACGGTAGTGACGCGCCGGGTTGGGTGTGGCCGCCGCCTCGCCTGCCAACATGCCAGACAGCAGCGCCTGACCGATGCCTTCGCCCGTCAATACGTCGGTCGCTCGCGCGGCATCACCGACAAAGAGCACGCTGCCATGGGCGAGCGGCGATTTCGTCACTTGAGCAGGTATCGGCCACGCCATGAATTTTTCTTCGATTACCGCGGTTGCACCGAGAGCTTCGCGTACGTGTTGTCGCTCGAGAATCTCTCGCCACAACGCCCTTGAATCAGCGGTACGCACCGCACCACCGCGCAGAATGCCATAGCCGAGATTTGCCCGACCGCCTTGGAGTGGAAACGACCACGCGTAACCCGGCAGCAACTCAGGTTCGAACCAGACGAACAGCCGCTGCGCCGCTGGGCCGGTGACGTGATGGGCATATTGCCGTGCCGCATGCCATTCGCCGAGATAGGCATCGTCGTCTGGGGCCACGGCCTTGCGCACTGGCGACCACATGCCGTCGGCGGCAATCACGGTGCGAGCGTCGAAGATGCCAGTGGAGGTCTCGATGCGCATGCGGCCGCATGGGGTTTCATGGGCGTTCGCCGTCGCGGCGGGTGTCGCGACGGTCGATGCGATGTGCATGAACTCTGTTGCTTCGCGCACCTCGACACCGAGCGACCGCGCGTGGTGCACCAGAGCGTTGTCAAGATCGTGGCGAGTTGCGATGGCGGCGAACTGGCCTTCGGCGGGCAGCTGCAATTCAATGGTGCGGCCCGAAGGTGAGCGCAAGGTGACATCACGGCATGGGGTCCAACTCGGCACTCGCGCGGGCGGCAACCCGAGTTGCTCGAGCAGTCGCAAGGCACCCGTGGTGAGGCCGTCGCCGCAGCACTTGTCACGCGGAAACCTGGCCTTGTCAATCACCACCACGTGAAGCCCGGCGCGTTGGGCGGTGATTGCGGCGGCAATGCCAGCGGGCCCAGCGCCAACAACGAGAACATCGACCGGGCTCGTCACGCGCGTGAAAGGCTAGATTGCGACGGCGTCAAACATCTGACGAATGCATCGAAAAGGAGTCACAGCCATGGCCAAGTTGTGTGAGGGAAGAGTCGCAGTTGTTACCGGGGCGGGTCGCGGCATCGGTCGTGAGCACGCGCTCAGTCTGGCGCGACACGGCGCGCACGTCGTGGTCAATGACCTCGGTGCAGGCGTCGACGGCAGCGGTGGTGACGCATCACCCGCCAACCAAGTGGTGGCGGAGATTGAGGCGATGGGCGGCAAGGCGATTGCCAATGGCGACGACATCTCCAGCTTTGATGGGGCAGAGCGACTCATCAAAATGGCAGTCGACACCTTTGGCGACCTGCATGCCGTGGTGAACAATGCAGGCATTCTGCGCGACCGAATGATGGCGAACATGAGCGAGGCCGAGTGGGATGCCGTCATCAAAGTGCACCTCAAGGGCACGTTTGCCCCCGCACACTTCGCAGCGGCCTACTGGCGCGACCAGTCGAAGGCCAACAAGCCAGTCGACGGTCGCATCATCAACACCACTTCGGTGTCTGGGCTCTACGGCAACGTCGGTCAGTCGAACTACGGCGCCGCAAAGGCGGGTATCGCCGCGTTCACGGTGATCACTGCTCTTGAACTCGCGCGCTACGGTGTCACGGTCAACGCCGTCGCGCCAGTTGCGCTCACTCGTATGACGGAGAATCTGCAACCCACTCCGCCGACCGACGAAGAGCGCGAAGCACAGTCGCCACGATGGATTGCACCAATCGTCACGTGGCTGGCGTCAGCAGAGAGCAAGGGCGTGACTGGTCGCGTGTTTGAAGCAAGTGGTCGCACCTTCGCGATTGCCGAAGGATGGGTGCGGGGTCCGTCGCATGCTCCGGTTGATGACCCGACTCGACTCGGCCCGATTGTCGAAGAATTGCTCGGCAAGGCCCGACTGAACTCAGGCATGGATGGCAAGCCGGGCGGTTGGCCGCAACCACAGAAGAAATAGCCACGCGTTAGGTGAGTCGCTTGGCAAGCATCGCCACGACGAGGCCGGGCTTCGACTCTTGTTCGCCGACTTGCTCGAAACCGAGTCGGGCGTGGAAACGAAGTGAACCCTCGTTGCGCGGTTGCAGGTTCACTTCGCACACAAATAGGTCGGTGACGGCCTCGTCGCGAATTCGCCGCTCGACTTCGGAATACAGCAGTTCTCCCAGACCTCGCGAGCGGAAACCATCGTCAATCACGACTCGGTCGAGGTAGACAAAGCGTGGGTAACGGGCGGTAAACCACGCATAGTTGGTGCCGAGATCTTCGGTGATGCCACTGGCAAAGGTCGTGCAGAATCCTCTGATTGGTGCATCGCCAGTGTTTGCGGCATGGCCGATGTTCGCAGCATCGGTGACGACCAATGCGTGTTTTGCGAGACGCACATCTTGGTGCAATTCGGCGCGGTCTATGAACGAGACGGCAGGAATGTTGTCATTGTTCATGCGAATGACGTCGTCGAAATCGTCGGGTCGCATCTCGCGAATCATGGCTTAGAACAATCTCAGTTCATCGACGCGCTTGCCGCGCAATTCGTCGTAGTCGACTTCTTTCCACGCCAGACCTCGTGTCTCTGCGAGCGTGCGTGCCTGTGGCTTGATCGACTGTGCCACGAAGACTCCGCGCAGAACACCCAACGATGAGTCAGCGCGAAGATATTCGAGGTAGCGAGCGAGCTGTTCGACGCCGTCGATTTCTCCGCGACGCTTGACCTCTATTGCCACGGTGGTTCCGTCGGCAGCACGGCACAAGAGATCGACGGGGCCGATCGCCGTCGGATACTCGCGAGAAATGAGCACCAGTCCGCCTTCGATCACCTCTGGGTCGGCTGCCAGCAGCTCTTGCAGGTGTGCTTCGACGCCATCTTTCGAGAGCCCCGGGTCGTTGCCGAGTTCATGGTGTGTGTCACTGAGCACCTCGTGCAGCAGGATCGTGAGTCGTTCACCTTTCGGGTTGGTGATTTCCCAGCGATCGGCGAACTCCTTCACGTCGTTCGGTGCGTTCATCCAGTTGAGCGGCTTGTAGGCGCCACCGTCAGCGTGAATTGCAACGCAGCCGTCTTCTTTCACCATGATGAGACGTGTCGCTTCGGGCAGCGTCGACTCGAGGCGCCCGACGTAGTTGACCGTGCACCGTGCCACCACCAAACGCATTCGTCAATACTGACAAATCTGGGCGAGGTCGCGAGTGGTGGCAGATTCCGCACCGCCAACCCAGCGCGCAACCGAGTCGCGGAGATTAGCGCCGGCTAGCGGCCGACGTGCTCGCGCATGCGCTTTTGAATCAGTTCGCGCCGCTTCTGCAGGTCGCGGTAGGTCATGCGCTCGGTGTCTGACGAGACACCCAGACCGGCCTTCACGCTGTCGAGGTTGATTTCCACCTGCGAATGGTCGATGCCGAGCTCGCGGCCGAGCCGTTCGCCGTGGCGTTGGGCAAAAAGCATCGAGATTTGCGCGATCTCACCGAGCAGATCGAGGTCGGGGGCGAGCCGTGCGATGGCGCCATCGAGAAACACCATGTTCTTCACATAGAGCATCAATTCTTTGGGCATGCGGGCTCCGTAGGCGAGCATCGCCTTCACGACGCGTTGCACTTCTTTCACCAGTTCTTCGCCAGACAGCGAGGTCGGGTCGACGGTCGGTTGATCGAGACGCAAATCTTTGATGACGGCGTCGAGATCGGTATCCATCGGCAGTGCACCGAGATCGCGCAACGCGGTGATCTGCCCCTTCACGTCATTGGTGGTGGCCGAAAGCATCAAGCGCAAGAAGGCGAGTCGTCGCACGCCGGTGAGACGCCCGACGATGCCAAAGTCGAGCAGTGCGGTGCGCCCGTCGCGCATCACAAAGAGATTGCCGCCGTGCAGGTCGCCGTGGAAGACGCCGTAGAGCAGTGCACCCTCCATGAACGCCACCATGCCGGTGCGAATCACCGCCTCGGTGTCGATGCCGGCATCTTTCATGCCGGCGACGTCGTCGAACTTGAAACCGTCGAGACGCTCCATCACGATCACGCGCCGCGTGACGAGGCGCGGGTGCGGACGCGGAATCACGTAGCCCTCTTGCTTTAGGTCGGCGAGAATGCTCGCGATATCGAGCATGTTCGACGCTTCCAAACGGAAATCAAGCTCTTCGACGATGGTTTCTGCGAACAACTCGACGAGCGCAGGCGGGTTGGCGAGTGCTGCAATCTTGATGCGCCCGACCAAGAACGGCGCCAGCCACGACATGACCTTCAGGTCTTTGCGCACGAGAGCGCTCACTTGCGGGCGTTGCACCTTCACGACAACCTGTTCGCCGCTGCGCAGCGTGGCGGCATGCACTTGGGCAATCGATGCAGCCGCAAGTGGTGCACGGCTGAATTCGGCGAAGGTGTCGTCAAGCCTCGAACCTAAATCAACTTCAACGACTCGTTGCACCTCGGCGAAGTCTTCTGCCGGCACTTGGTCGCGGCAGCGCTTGAACTCTTCAACCAATTCGGCGGGGAAGAGGCCCTCGCCGCTGGAGATGATCTGTGCGAGCTTGATGTAGGTCGAGCCGAGCCGCTCGATTGCCACGCGCATACGTAGCGAAAGGTCGGCACGCGACGCCTCGGGGGTCGCGTACTTGCCGCGACGTTTGCGCCACCACCACGGCCCGAGCGCCCAACCGAGTCGTGCCACCACGACGACCAAACGTCGCACCGGCGGAATTCGCGGCGGAGTCATGAGCGAAGGCAACTCGGCACGGGCTTGCACGCGGAGATCGTCGACGAACGGCAACCACTCGGTGCTCGCGCGTGTCAGCAACCAGGGCGGATTATCGCTGAAGGCGGCCCACTCGCGATCGGCAGGGCGAGCGGCGAGATTTTCCACCCCAGCAGTCTGCCGACGAACCACGTGGCGTCGTCGCGCCGAGCGGGCTAGTTGCCTGTGAAGTTGCGCACTGCCTGCAGGATGTCGTCGGCGAGATGCGGCTGGCACACCAGCAGATCAGGCAACCAGGTGTCGCGCTCGTTGTAGACGAGCGGCGTGCCGTCGATGCGACTGGTGTGCAGGCCGGCTGCGCGCGCGACGGCGATTGGCGCGGCGGAATCCCACTGGTATTGCCCGCCGGCGTGCAGATACACGTCGACGTTGCCGAGCACGACTGCCATCGTTTTGGCGCCTGCCGAGCCGAGCCGCACGCCATCGAAGCCAAGTTCTTGGGCGACGGCCGCCGCCACTGCAGGCGTACGCGAACGCGACACCACCATCAGCGGCGTGCGCTCTTGTCGCATCGGCGGCTGCGGAGCGGGCGATGTGCTGAGCGTCATGCCAAGACCCGGCAGGGCGACGGCGGCATCGCTCAGCTCGCCGTGCGTGCCTGCGCTGCGTTGCCACAGTGCGATGTGCACCGCCCAGTCGTCGCGATCACCCTCGCCGAACTCTGAGGTGCCGTCGAGTGGGTCGACGATCCACACCCGATCGGCCGACAAGCGGCGGGCGTCGTCTGCACCTTCTTCCGACAGCACCGCGTCGTCGGGTCGCACGCGATGCAAGGTGTCGACGATGAAGCGGTGGGCGAGCGCGTCGCCGGCATCCATCATTGACCACGGCGAGGCGTCTTGACTGAGCATTCTCTCGCGCAACTCGACCAGCTGCACCCCGGTCTCGTGGGCGAGGCGTGCGGCGAGCTCGGCGTCGGTCAGCGATGCAGAAATCATTCGGCTGTACGACGCCCAAGGGTGATGGCACGTCGCACGAGATCACGCACTGCCGATTCGTCGGCACCAGAGTCGACGACACGACGAATGCCGTGCTCGAGAATCTCGGCATCGGCCTCGTCAAACTCTGCGGTGCGCCGTGTGGTGGTGACGGTGCTCACTGCAAGCAAGACGAGTGCCGCCATTGCCGTGATGACGCCGGCAGATAGCACCGCCTCGATGTTGTTGTCGGCGAGTGATGCCACGATCATGCCCGCGATGCCGCCGACGAAGCACAGAACGCACACGGCACGGATCATTCGCACCGCAGTGGATGTCGTGCTCATTTGCGCACGAGTGGCTTGTAGCGCAGGCGCCTGGGCTGTTCGGCGTCAACGCCCAGTTCTTTGCGGCGCCACGCCTCGTAGTCCTGGAAGTTGCCCTCGAACCAGCGCACCTGGCTGTTGCCTTCGAACGCCAAGACGTGGGTGGCAATGCGATCGAGGAACCATCGGTCGTGGCTGATGACCACCGCGCAACCAGGGAAAGCTTCGAGTGCCGACTCGAGTGCACGCAACGTGTCGACGTCAAGGTCGTTGGTGGGTTCGTCTAAGAGCAGCACGTTGCCGCCGCTCTTCAACAGCTTGGCGAGATGCACTCGATTGCGTTCGCCTCCCGAGAGTTCACCGACCTTCTTTTGTTGGTCGCTGCCCTTGAAGTTGAAACTCGCCACGTAGGCACGCCCATGAATCTCGCGGCCTCCCACCTTCAGGGTGTCGTGGCCCCCAGTGATTTCTTCGTACACGGTGCTCTCGGCGTTGAGCGAGTCGCGACTTTGGTCGACGTAACTCAACTGCACGGTGTCGCCGACCGTCACGGTGCCCGAGTCGGCCTGCTCTTGGCCCGTCAGCATGCGAAAGAGCGTGGTCTTGCCCGCGCCGTTGGCGCCGATGATGCCGACGATGCCGGCAGGTGGCAACGAGAACGAGAGATTCTCGATGAGCAGTCGATCGCCATACCCCTTGTTGAGGTTCTCCACTTTGATGACGGTGTCGCCCAATCGCTTGCCGGCAGGAATGGTGATCTCCAACTTGTCTGGCCCGCGTTCGGCGGCCTGAGCTTCGGCATGCAACTTTTCGTAGGCCGAGAGTCGGGCCTTGCCCTTGGCTTGGCGTGCCTTGGGCGCCATGCGCACCCACTCGAGCTCGCGTTGCAGCGTGCGCCGCCGCACTTCGTTCGACTTTTCTTCTTGCGCAAGGCGTTCTTGTTTTTGTTCGAGCCAACTCGAGTAGTTGCCCGAAAACGGAATGCCACGACCGCGGTCGAGTTCGAGAATCCACTTTGCGACGTTGTCGAGAAAATAGCGGTCGTGGGTGATGGCAATCACGGTGCCCGCATATTCCTGCAAGAAGCGCTCGAGCC
>RFMM01000172.1 GCA_009927665.1 Actinomycetota bacterium | reverse complement strand
GGCTCAGCGCTCACACCGTCGAAGCGTCGCTGCCACGCTTCATCGCTCACGAGGCTTGGGTACGCCGCGCGATAGTCACGCTTCAACGCACCGTAGTCGCGGCGCAACTGCCGCAACACGTCGAACACGTCTCTCCACACTGCAAAAAACCGTTGACGATCGCGCGTGCAGACGAAGCCCTCTGGTAGTCGGTCGTGGCGATACAGAATCTGTTCGTGGCGCACGGCGATGCCTACCGCACGCGAATCAATCGGCGCCGTGCGCAGTCGCTTGCTGCGCACCCGAGCCGGCAGAAAGAACCCGCCGAGCAACGGCAACGCCAATATGAAGCCGATGAGCCGAACGGGTTTGGGTCGCGGTCGCGTGATGACAATCGCCGCGTGCTCAGGCGACAACGGCGCCGGCTTTTCTTCAGTGACCTGGCGCAGCTCGTCGTGCAGCGCCGGGTGATCAACTTCAGCCAGTGCGCGTGGCCCCGCGAGAAAGGCCCGCATGCCCCGCACCATGTATTCGGCGCTGGCGTATCGAAACCCAAAGAGGCTGCGAAAACTCAGTGCGAGAAAGCGTTGCCCCAAGTGCCACCAACGGTGGCGGTCAAACACAAGGGTGTCGATTGTCGCGAAGTTGCGCATTTCATAGAAGAGACTCGAGGGATTGTTCTTCAAGTGAAAGTCGGCGTGCCACACGACGATGCCGTTCAGCGTGACCGTATGCCGACCTGTGTGCATCAACCCGAACGCCACATCGTCGCCCCGCACAAAAATCGGCAACGGGTTGTCGCTCGTGATGTCGATCGGAAACGCCGTGTACCACCACGCCGAGTACGCAAAACGTCGCTCACGGGCATCACGCACCGCAAACCGCCGTTCGCGCAGGTCGTCTTCTTGCCCGAGGGCCCGCAGCGGATACAACGACCGCCAGAGATACTTGCTACCCGCTTCGAACTGCATCCACTGGCGCTCTTCGCTGAGCATTGCGCCATGCACGCAGAGTTGTTTGTCGCGCGCAAAGCCGAAGAGCGCCACGGTGCGCACCAGCGCTTCGGTTTCAAGCGAGATGTCGTCATCCATGAACAACACGTGGGTCGCCCACTTTGCGGCACGCAATGCATGAGACCACGAGCGAAGCCACCTGCGCCGCCGAGATTGCGATTCGGCACCACCGTGAGATCGTCGCCCGCCGCATCGGCAAGATCGAGGTTGCTCGCGTTGTCGACGACCAGCACTCGCACACGACCGCGCAAGACATCGCTCGCACGCACGAGATCAAGCACGCGCCGTACCGTCGGCACGACGTATTGCTGTCGATTGAAGGTGGTGATCGAGAGGCTCAGTCGCACGTCGTGGGCTGGTGCTGCGGTTGTCGACCACTCGACGCGGTGCACGGTGCAGTCGCCATCGGCGATGATGCGCACGTAGAGAACCGCCCAACTGTTGCTGGCTAGTGAACCAAGCGTCATCTCGACGCTCTCACCAGTGAGCGCCGCTGCGGCTACGACCGATTCGCGACCGCGCGACACCGTAATGACCTCGGCTCGACCCGCACCCGACGCAACAACTCGCACCGCCAACTGATCGACGGTCGTCAGTCGTCGCCATCGGCCGGCATGAAACACCCCGAACGAGGTGTCGAACGTCAGCTGACCGCCGCGACGAAGCGTGGCAACCTCGTCACCAAGGGTCGCGTCGCCAGCGCATCGCGCATACAACGCAGGTTCGGCAAACCCCGCAGTGGGCAGCATCGAGCGCTGTAGCAGGGTGTTCACGTGTGCCGACCGCTCATCCGAGTGGGTCGGTGAGAAACGCCGGCGGTCGCCCACCTTCGGCAAACGCCTGCCGAGATGCATCTGCCACCGTCAGCGCCTCGTTGATGGTGACATCCATATCGAGATAACGGTAGGTGCCGAGGCGTCCGAGAAAGGTGACCCCATTCTCTGCACGAGCCAGTTGCACATAGTCGACGAGTTGCGCCTTTTCTTTGACGAGACGAATCGGGTAATACGGCACGTCGTCGTCGCCACACAGACGGCTGTATTCGCGATAGATGACCGAAGTGTCGTGCGACTCCCACGGCGCAAAGTGCTTGTGTTCGGTGATGCGGGTGTAGGGCACCTCGGCGTCGCAATAGTTGACGACCGGGCACCCTTGATAGTCGCCATCGACAACTTCCGGCGTGAAATCAAGTGTGCGATAGCCAAGTCGACCGTGTTGGTGGTCGAAGTAGGCATCAATCGGCCCGCTCCAGAACACGTGGTCATAGGTCTGCAACTCGGCGCGCGAGATGCGCGTCGAAAGCGAAACACCAATGTTTGGGTGATCAAGAATCGCCTCAACGATCGCGGTGTAGCCATGCTCTGGAATTCCCTGATACGGATGACTGAAGTATGAATCGTCATCGGTGAACCGCAGCGGCAAGCGAGCCAAGATGCTCGCCGGCAATTCCTTCGGATCTACTCCCCACTGCTTGCGCGTGTACCCGGCGAAGAACGCTTCGTACAACTCGCGACCAACCAGGCGTAGCGCCTGATCTTCGAATGACGTCGGGTTGGTGATCGTCGCATCGGCCTTGGTCGCCACGAATGCCTCGGCTTCAGCCGGCGTAAACGCGGTGCCGAAGAACGAGTTGATCAGGCCGAGGTTCATCGGCATCTGAAAAGCCTTCTCTCCGACCATTGCACGCACGCGGTGGCGATATGGCTTGAAGTTGGCGAAGCGGCGCACGTAATTCCACACACGTTCGTGTTGCGTGTGAAAGATGTGCGGCCCGTAGACGTGCACCATGACACCGCTTTCGTGGCGTCGCGTATGGCAGTTGCCCGCCACATGGTCGCGCGACTCAAAAACGTCGATGTTGTGACCGGCTTCGGCCAACTCGCGGGCCACGACGGCGCCCGAGAAACCTGCGCCGACGACGGCGACTCTCATTGGCACTGCGTGATTCTACGAGAGCAGCGGTTCGCGGCGAGACAGCGCCCGCAGAACGTCAGCGTGGCACGAGCCTCAGTGCAGCCACGGCGCACAGGCGCCCTCGAGGTCTCGCACCTGAATGCGCTCGCGATTCTCGTAGGTCACCGCATTGCTCGGGTCTTTGCGCAGATTGAACGTGCGAAACGACATCTCTGTCGTGTCAATCGACAAGATGCGACCGATCAGTGGGTCTCCGAGATCGAGCAACAGCTTGATTGCCTCGAGCGCCTGAATCGAACCGACGATGCCCGGCAACACGCCAAGTACTCCGGCTTCGGCACAGCTCGGTGCCATCTCGGCTGGCGGCGGCTCGGGCACCATGTCGCGATAGGTCGGCCCGCGCAGCGGATGAAACACGCTGACCATGCCCTCAAAGCGGAAGATCGAGCCGTGCACCACCGGTATGCCGAGTTTTACGCTTGCGTCGTTCAAGAGATATCTCGAGGGGAAGTTGTCGGCACCATCGACGATGACGTCGTATCCAGAGATGATGTCGATGATGTTGCTGGCTGCGAGTCGCGTGTCGTAGGTAACGACGTTGACGTCGGGGTTCAACATCGTGAGGGTCTTTTTCGCCGAGTCGACCTTGCGGTCACCAACACGATCGATGTTGTGCAAGATCTGACGCTGCAGGTTGCTCGCGTCGACTTCGTCCATATCGACGATGCCCAACGTGCCGACACCCGCCGCCGCCAGATACAACGCGGCAGGTGATCCGAGGCCGCCGGCTCCGAGTAGCAACACTTTGCTCGCCAACAACTTGGCCTGACCGGCGACACCAACTTCGGGCAACAGCAGGTGCCGCTGATATCGATTGCGCTGCTCGCCGCTCAGCGTCACCGGGGTGGTCCACGAGCGACCCTCGTCTTTCCACTTGCCGAAACCGCCGGCCATGCTCGCCACGTTCGTGTAACCGAGGTCTTGCAATGTCTTGGCAGCAAACGCACTGCGCACACCACCCGCGCAATACACGACGACCTGCGATTGCTTGTCGGTAATGCGCGTCTCTACTTGTGCCTCGAGATGTCCACGCGGAATATGGATGACGCCGCTCAGCGCGCCCTGGTCGTATTCGTCAGGCTCACGCACGTCGAGCACCACCGCCCCGGCCACAATCTGCTGCTCGGCGGTCGCGGTATCAATTTCCGTGATCTGCGACTTGGCGGCACTCAGCAGATCGCGAAACGTAGTCACAATCGAAATGCTATCTGCGAGGTCGGGTTTACATCGGCGCCTGTTTGCGTGCGGCTCGCCCTCACAAAGCGGGATGAATGCCGCACAGCCTCGGCAGCACCGTGTTGATGTCACCCAGCACGATCTCGTCGGCCATCGAGTCGAGCTCTGTCTGCTCGCCGTTGACGATCACCACACGCGCACCCGCGCTCTTGGCGCGCGGCACACAATAGGCGGCTGGGTAGACCGACAACGTCGAGCCAACGGCGAGCAACACGTCGCAGTCTTGGCTTGCCGTCATTGCGGCTTCAATCACCTCGGGTACGAGTGGCTCTTCAAAGAGAATCGTGTCGCTCTTCAAGACTCCTCCACACAACAAACACGCCGGGTCTGGGTCGCCAGCAACGACCCGTTCGAGTGTCTCGTGCATCGGTCGCGCATCTTTGCATGACCAGCAGCGGGTCTTCCAGCGCGTGCCGTGCACTTCATGCACACGGTCGGGTTCGATGCCCGAGAGTTGATGCAGACCGTCGACGTTCTGCGTCACGACGGCACGCAGCTGCTCTCGTTCTTGCAACCGCACGAGCGCCCGATGACCGTCGTTGGGTTGCGGGTTCGTCGTCATCCACGCAACTCGATCTCGCCACGCCCGCTTGCGTACTTCGGCATCTGCGAGATAGTGGCTCAATGTCGAGGTTTTCTGTGCCAGCGGGTCTTTGGTCCACACGCCGTTCGGCCCGCGAAAATCGGGAATTCCCGACGCGGTGGAAATGCCCGCCCCCGTCAGCACGGTGATGCGGTCAACGGCGGCCAGCAGCACCTCGACGCGCGTAACCGAGTTCGTGTCGTCGACCGCCATCGCGTACTTCAGTGTGCCACTTCC
>RFMM01000209.1 GCA_009927665.1 Actinomycetota bacterium | reverse complement strand
CAAGGCGCGCACCGATGCGTCATTCCCGGCAGTCGTGTACATCGGGCCTAAGTCTCCCCGGATCAACAGCGAAGAGCTGGACCGCTGGGTCGCCCGAAGCAAGTCCATCAACTCCGACTTTATGTATGTGTCCCCCGACCTCCTTAGAGGGAAGTCCCGCGGACCGCTCAACAAGAGCAGAAGGGCCGCGGCATGAGTAAGAAGACAAAGAAGGTTTCCTTCGGCTCGGTGACCGTTGCCCAGCGTGGCGACTACGTCCGTATCCGCTGGCAGGAAAACAAGAAGACCATGGTCTAACGGTACCCAGAGGGTGTTTCTGGAGGGGTATGCACCTAAGTCGGAAGCCCAGCGAGGAGGCGGGTACCAGCGGTCGGGGCAGTGATTTCTAATCGAAAATGGGTCAATTTCTGACTGGCCTTCTGGGCTCAGCCGAGCGTAAGTCCAGCTCTTGAAGTGATGCCAACGTCGACAGCGGTGCCCTAGCGAAGGCGCGATCGACCGCCATTGCGGTGATCACTCCGACAGCGGGGTACGTGGCAGAGAGCTCGAGACCCATTGCGACGAAGCAGCTGAGGGTCGTGCGCCGTGTAACACCCAACGACAGCAGTCGCCAGTGGCGTGGCGAGCCTCAGGGGGTGAGTTCCGCTGGGCTCTCCTCGCCCGAATCACCATCCTTGCGGTGACGCAAGCGGCTGGGGCTGGCGGCGATCACACGGTACGAGGGGTTACCCCTTGAGGGCGGTGCTGAGAGCAGTGAGCGCTGCTTGCTGCGCGGCTACCTCGGGGTTGTTCGACCTGACAGAGGTGAGTGCGGCATCGATCAAGCTGTCGAAGAACGTCCACGCCGTCTTGTCGAGTGCCTCGAGCCGTGGCTGGGCGTCATCCCACGCGGTCTCCAGGTCCGTGATCCGCGCCTGTGCGCCGGCCTGATCGCCCGCGGTCACAAGGTCGAGGGTGTCCTGCACGATTGTCTGGAAGAGCGCGAGGTCGTCAGCGGGGAGGTTGGCCGTCGCCTCTGCAGGAGTCAGTTGCTTGACCGGTCCGGTCGCTGCCTCTTCCTGGGCCGAGAAGGCGGTGTGAGGTCGACTGTTCGCGATGGCGAGAACCGTGACGGCAGCGATGGCGACAACTCCGAAGTAGCCGAGCATCTGGCGTTCACGGCGGGGTGAGTGGGTAGCAACACGGTCTGTCGTCTTGACGTTCTCGATCACGTCGGGTTTGCGGATGGCGAGATAGATGACCGTCGAGAGGATCGCCGTCAGGAAGATGGCACTGGTTCCGAGCGTGCCGACGCCGATTCCACCGAGTTGCTTCTCGACGGCGATCCAGTCGCCGAGATTCGCACCGAGGGGACGGGTGAGGACATAGGCGATCCAGAACCCGAGTACTGCGTTGGCGCCGAGTCGCCATCCCACAACGGTCGCCGCGATCAGGGCGAGCGGAAGCAGGACCGCAACGCCGGGCGTCCAGCCGGTGAGCTCAAGAGTCCAGTCGCCGGCAGCCGTGCCAAGAGCGAAGGTGACCAGAATCGCCAACCAGTAGAACGCCTCACGGGAAACCGTCGTGATGCTGTGGATCGACAGGGTGTGCTCCTTGGCGTACCAGATGCCGAACACCACCGCGAGCAGCACCGCGACTATGGGTGTCGTGATCGCCAAGTTCACGCCGTATCTATCGGTGAGGATGTCGGTGTAGAGGGTGCCCGTGATGCTCAACACGACGACGGTGAGCCAGTACGAGAAAGCGTTGTAGCGAGGAAGTCGAATCTGCCACGTGAGGACCGTGGCCAGTACAACGCTGAAGATGACGGTCGTGTTGATCAGGCCGACCCCGAGGTCGACGGCCACCCAGTCGGCGAAGCTCTCGCCGACGGTTGTGCAGAGGATCTTGATGACCCAGAACCAGATGGTGATCTCGGGCACCTTGTTCAACAGAGCTCGAGTCGACGACTTCGACACAATTTCGGAATCAAAGTTGCTCATGAATTGGATGTCTATCACAGAGCATCGACTCCGCTCCGTCGGCTCCATGTGACCGACCCGAACGTCGGCACGTGATCTCGACACGCCTTCGTCGCACGCGGTCGGCGGTTTCACTGTGCCCCGTCGTGCTGTGGACAGGACGCGTCACCACCAGACATCCGTGCGTCGCCGTCAACGCAAACGGCCGACCCGTGCGGGCCGGCCGTTTCACTTGGTGGGGTATGCACCTAAGTCTCTACCCCGGCGTGGAGGCGGGTTTCAGAGGTCCGGTCGGGGTGTTTCTAATCGAAAAGCGGCCTGCTGCTAACTGGTCTTCAAACACCGTCCGGCCGAAGACCCATCCGATGCAGGGTGTTCGTGCTGTCAGCGCTCGCCGGTTCGGTGTGTACCTGTGCTGACTTAGGTGCATACCCC
>RFMM01000016.1 GCA_009927665.1 Actinomycetota bacterium | reverse complement strand
CGTGCAGCCCGTCGTTGAACGCGCGGTACGTGTCGTAGATGTCTTTGCATTTCGCGCAGAGGGGAAGTTGCTTCGGATCACGCGAGGGAATCCACCGATGACCGCACAGCGCCTCAAGCGGCGTGCCCTCAATACGCGCCTGCAGCACTTTGGCGGCAGCCGACTCGCTGCCATCGGTCTTGACGATGTGCGAACACTCAGGGTCGCCTGTCTGTGCTACTCGATCGACGTCTGGTCGCGTCGACTCGCGCGGCGCAGTGATTGGTGTGCTCATCGCATGGGCCGCGCTCGTGCTCATCGCATCAACCCTGCACAAACGCCACCGCGATAGCGACGCACGCCGCACTCGCTGCGAGCGGCACTGCGACACCAGCCCACGCTGGCACCCGCCACGATCGCGGCGCCAACGACAAGAAGCCGACGACCGCGCCAACGGCGGCACCACCAAAGTGGCCGCCTACCGACACGCCTGGTACGGCGACCGTGAACAACACGTTGATGGCAAAGGTGACACCAAGCCCGGTGCGCAGTGGGTTGATGCCGCGCTGACCGACGCCGACGACGCTGGCAGCCATCAAACCGAACACTGCGCCCGATGCACCACCCGTCGCTGCGTCGGGCGACAAGAGCAGTGCGCCGAGTGAACCACCGAGTAGTGCGGCGAGATACAGCAACCCGAATCGCCACGGGCCAATCACGGGTTCGATCAGACGACCAAGTTGGTAGAGCAACAACATGTTGAAGCCGACGTGAATCACGCCGAAGTGCACGAACCCGCACGAGATAAGCCGGTACCACTCGCCTTGTTCCAAGAACACTCGCGAGATGACGAAGCTCATCGTGCGATCGCTTTCGATGCTGCCGAACATCACACTGCCAACCTCGCCGAGCGTCATCCAGATGAAAAGCCCGACGTTCACCGAGATGAGCGCATTCGTCACGATGAAGGGCGAACGATTGCGAAATCGTCGCGGCGGCCGACGGAACTCAAACGGCACGCGTACGTCGCGCGGCGCTGACGCATCGCCAGACGGGCGCGCGTTGTTTCCTTGACCCGCGGGGCGATCTGACGGCAGTGGCGGCGGCAGTTGCGGTGGGGGAAACGACATCGTGATAGTTGGCGGAGCTAGCGCGGGGCTGCCTCAGCGACCGCACGATTGGCGAGATACCACTCGACGGTGGCCCGAATGCCGTCTTCAAACATCGTGGCAGCGTGCCAGCCAAGTGCATGCTCTGCCCGAGTTGCATCGACTCGTCGGCGGGGCTGGCCGTCGGGCTTTGCTGAATCCCACACCAAGTCGCCGTCAAAGCCGACGACTCGGGCAATGGTTTCGGCGGTTTCGCGAATCGTGATCTCGCGGTTGTTGCCGAGGTTCAGTGGCTCGCTGTCGTCATGCAGTTCTGCCGCCAGCACGATGCCTCGCGCAGCGTCACTCACATAGAGATAGTCACGACTGGCTGCACCCGTGCCCCACACGTGCACCTTGTCGACGCCACGCTCTTTGGCTTCGACGCACTTCTTGATGAGGGCCGGAATCACGTGCGACACCGATTCGTGGAACTTGTCGCCCGGGCCAAAGAGGTTGGTTGGGATGACGAACGCAAACTTTTGGCCATACTGTCGGCGATTTACCTGCGTGTGCACGAGCAACGCCTTCTTGGCGATGCCGTAGGGGGCATTGGTTTCTTCGGGGTAGCCATCCCAGATTGACGCCTCACGAAATGGCACCGGGGTGAACTTCGGATAACTGCACACGGTTCCCAAGATCGTGGTTTTCGCTACGCCGGTCGCACGCGCCGCCTCGATCACGTTGAGACCCATCTGCAGGTTGTCGAGAAACAGGGGTGCCGGCTCGGCCTGGTTGTAGCCGATGCCGCCAACGCGCGCCGCGAGGTGTATCACGTGCGATGGCTTCACCTGCGCAAACAGCCGTTCGGCGACACCGTGCTGCACTAGATCGTGGTCGGCATGGCGCGGGGCAGTGACGTGCGCACCGGCTGCCGTGAGCGCAGTAACGACATGGCGACCGAGGAAACCATGACCACCCGTCACGACCACGGTGCGGTCGCGCCAAAATGTCGGGCTGGTGTGCGGCACGCCCATCGTGCTACCAGCGTAGGTCGGCACCTCACCGACGAACC
>RFMM01000102.1 GCA_009927665.1 Actinomycetota bacterium | reverse complement strand
TTTCACGACTGGTCAGCACCCCACGTGGCGCTGAGTGGTTGGGGCATCACGTGCGCATTCCCCAAATCGGCTGCAGGTTCGCGGCGAGATCTTTGCGCAGCGGGTTGGCCTGGTCACGTTTGCTGAGGGTCGGCGCAGCAATGCCCCAGTCAGCCCCGATTGCCGGGTCGTTGTAGGCGACACCGAGTTCGTCGTTGGGGTTGTAGTAACCGTCGACCAGATAGGTGATGGTCATGTCGGTGAGCGACGCAAACCCGTGCGCCACACCCGGCGGAATGAACACACCACGATGGTCGTGCGTGCCGTCGTTGCGTGCGCCGAGATCGATCACTTGAGTCGCACCATCAGTGGGTGAACCCTTGCGCAGGTCGTGCAGCACGACGCGACAGGTTCCGTACGGCACGTACCAGTAATCGGCTTGGTGCAGGTGATAGTGCAGGCCGACGATGGCACCCGCCTTGCGGTCACCACGATTGCCCTGAATCATCTCACGCCCGAGCGGAAACCATTCGCGGCGATACGTCTCGATGAAGAACCCGCGTTCGTCGCCGTGCATCTGCGGCTCGACGATTTGCACGCCCTTGATGACGTCAGATTCGGTGATCTTGGGCATCAGGCGTCTAGCTCAACCTTCGAGTCATCGCCAAGCATGAGGCGCAGTGCGCGCGGCCGGCGTTGCGATCGCACCACTTCGACATTGCGGCCGAGCAGCGAGTCGCTCATCTTGTGCACATCGTTGACGGTGCAACCGTCGAGCAGCACCGAGTGCTCAAGTTCTGAGTGCACGATGTTGCACTTGTTGCCCACCGACGTATAGGGGCCGATGTAACTGTTCTCTACGACCGTGTCGTGGCCGATGACCACTGGGCCGCGCACGCGCGAGTTGACGATCTTGGCACCCTTCATGATCACGACTCGCCCCTCGATCTGCGATGAGGCGTCAACGCTGCCCTCGTTGCGTGGCTCGAGCACCTCGAGCACCAGACGGTTGCATTCGAGCAGCGGGTCTTTCTTGCCAGTGTCGATCCACCAGCCGCGCAGCACTTCGTGTCGCACGGTCTTGCCTTGCTCGATGAGCCACTGAATGGCGTCGGTGATTTCGAGTTCGCCGCGCTTCGATGGCTTGATGGCACGCACCGCTTCGTTGATCGTCTTGTCGAAGAGATACACACCCACGAGTGCCAAGTCGCTCGGTGGGTCTTTTGGCTTTTCGACGAGACGCTTCACGTGACCCTCTTTGGTGACCTCGGCAACACCGAACTGCCGCGGGTCATCGACGTGACACAACAAGATTTGCGCCGTCGGTGCCGCCGCACCGCCCTTGGCGCGCGCCGATTCGAACTCGTTCACGAACCCCTCAAGACCTTGTTCAAGCATGTTGTCGCCCAGGTACATGACGAAGTCTTCATCGCCGAGAAACTCGTGGGCAATCAGCACGCAGTGCGCGAGGCCGAGCGGCTGATCTTGCGGAATATAGGTGACTCGCACGCCGAATTGTGCGCCGTCTCCGACCGCCGACATGATTTCTCTGCGGGTGTCACCAACGATGATGCCGATTTCGCTGATGCCTGCCCGCTTCATCGCCTCGATGCCATAGAACAGAATCGGTTTGTTGGCTATCGGCACCAACTGTTTGGCGCTGGTGTGGGTGATGGGCCGCAACCTGGTGCCAGCACCGCCCGACAAAATCAGACCTTTCATCTCGAACTAAGGCTAGTTCAGCGTGAATAACTAGGGTTTTCACCGTGCCACGCACCTACTTGCATGCCTTCACGAAACCGTCGCGCAGCGAGTTTCTCACCATGGTGCGCGGTGAGGGCGCCCGCGTCTACGACTCGAACGGCAAGGAATACATCGACGGCATGGCGAGCCTGTGGTATTGCAACATCGGCCACGGCAACAAAGAAATGGCTGACGCGATTGCCAAACAGGTGACCACGCTCGAGTCATACAACAACTTCGACCCATTCTCGACCGATATCACCGACGTGCTCACCGACAAGCTGCACTCACTGTCGCCGATGAAAGACAACCGAGTGTTCCTCTGCTCGAGTGGCTCTGAGGCCGTCGACACTGCGATGAAACTGGCGCGTCTCGCGCACGTGCAGGCCGGGCGACCCGAGCGCACGATCATCATCTCGCGTGGTCGCGGGTATCACGGCACCAACTTCGGCGGCACAAGTGCGCAGGGCCTGCCGCTCAACAGGGTTGGTTACGACCCGCTGGTACCCGACGTAACGCAAGTCGACCCCGACGACATCGAAGCCTTGTCGGTGATGATGAGTCGCGACGGTGCGCGCATCGCCGCCGTGCTGGTCGAGCCGCTGCAAGGTGCGGGCGGCGTGTTTCCGCCACGCGACGGATACCTCGCGTCGTTGCGCAAGCTGTGCGACCAGCACGGTGCGTACCTCATCTTCGACGAAGTGATCTCTGGCTTCGGTCGGCTGGGTCATTGGTTTGCCGCGCAGCATTACGGCGTCACGCCCGACTTCACCTGTTTTGCCAAAGCAGTCACCTCTGGCTACGTGCCGCTCGGCGGCGTGTTCGTCGGCGCCGCGCCTCGCGCGGCACTCGAGAGCGACCCAAATTTCTTCTTGCGCACGGGTTACACCTACTCAGGTCACGCCACCGCGTGTGCAGCCGCGTTGAAAAATCTCGAAATCATCGAGCGCGAGGGGCTGGTGCAGCGCGCGACCCACATCGGCGGGCTGGTGTCACAGGCGCTGCACGCGCTGCATCGCGACGGATTGCTCAAAGAAGTGCGCGGCGACGGTGCAGTCTGGGCGGCTGGTCTGCACAAGCAACACGACGCCATGGTGGTGCGCGACCTTGCACTGCGCAACGGCGCCATCGTGCGTGGTATCGGGGCCGACACCAACGCCTTTTGCCCGCCGCTCGTCACCACCGACGCAGAACTCGGCCGATTGATGGACGCCTATGCTTCGGCCCTGCACGAACACGTGAAGGCGGTCGCATGAACTCAACAACGCAGATGATCCAGTCGCTCGCATGAAGCTCACCGGCCGAAATGCTCTGGTCACTGGCGGTGCAAGCGGCATCGGTGCCGCCGTCGCTGAGTCGATGGTGAAGGCAGGCGCCACCGTCACGGTCGTCGACGTCAACAAAGACGCGCTCGATGCAACCGCAAAACGACTCGGCGTTCACGCCGAAGTGCTCGACGTCGCATCGAGCGAGGCATGGGCCGATTTCGTCGCATCGCACGATCACTTCGATTTGGTGCATCTCAATGCAGGCATCACCACGCACCGCCAGGTGCTCGACGGGCCCGAAGAACCCGTGCAGCCACCGCTCCAACGGCTCACCGACGACGAATACCGACGCATCATGGGTGTGAACGTCGACGGTGTGGTGTTCGGGGCGCGTGCGGTGATCCCTGGCATGTGCGAGCGGCGTGCCGGCGACATCGTGGTCACGGCGTCGATCGCGGCGTTTGTGCCGATTCCGCCCGACCCGATCTATGGTCTCACCAAGTACGCCGTGTCAGGCCTGGTGAAGTCGCTCACCGCACGTCTCGCTGAATACGACGTGTGCATCAGCGCGATCTGCCCCGGCTTCGTCGACACACCGCTCATCAGCGAGCGCGCCCGCGAGTGGATCGCCGAACTCGGCATGCCGCTGATGAAGACTCAGCAGGTGGTCGATGCTGTCTCGAGTGCTCTCACTCGCCGAGTAAACGGCGCGCACTGGATTGTGCTGCCCGATCAAGACCCCATCTTGCATGAACAAGCGGTGTTGCCGTTTCCGACAAACCCGCAGTGACCAAGCCGGTCTTCAACCCGTTCGACCCCGAGTTTCGCGCCAACCCTCACGCGTTTTACGACGCGCTACGCGAACACGACCCGGTGCACCAAGTGCCAGGTGGTCTCACGGTCTTGACGCGCTACGACGATGTCGCTGCAGTGCTGCGGTCGAATGACTACAGCCGCGACATCGAGAAATCGGCCACCCCAGTCGATACACCCGTCGCCAATCGTCGGCGCGAACGTCGCAGCGACAATGCGGCGAAGTCAATTCTCAATCTTGACCCACCCGATCACACGCGTCTGCGTCGCCTGGTGTCAAAGTCATTCACGCCGAGCTCGATCGAGCCACTGCGCGCGATGGTGCAGCGATACGTTGACCAAGCGCTCGACACCGCCGAACAGCGCGTGCGCGAAGGTGGCGAGTTTGAGTTGATTGACGATCTGGCGTTTCCGGTGCCGTTTCTCGTGATCTCAGAAATGCTCGGCATGCCGACCACGCGGGTCGATGAGATTCGTGAATGGTCGCAGTTGCTGACTCGCACGCTCGAACCGACGGTGACGCTGCAAGACCTCGACGACACCGATCGCGCGATGGAGCAGTTTCTTCCCTTCTTGAGCGAGGTAATCGCCGACCGGCGCGCACGACCAGGCAACGACATGCTTTCGGCGCTGATTGCCGCCGAAGAATCAGGCGACACGATGTCGACCGCCGAACTCGTCACCTTCGTGGTGTTGCTCTACGTTGCCGGCCACGAAACCACGGTCAACTTGGTGGGCAACTCGGTGCTCGCACTGCTCCATCACCACGACCAGTTGGTATGGGCCCGCGAACACGGTCTCGATTCGAACGCGGTCGACGAACTGTTGCGCTTCGACGGGCCCGTGCAGCACACGGTGCGCGTGCCGCTCAAACCCGTGCAGTTCGTGGTCGGCGACCGCACGATTGAGGTGCCTGCCGGCAGTCGAGTGCTCACGAGTCTCGGCGCAGCGAGCCATGACCCGAAGGTGTTCGACGAACCGCATCGATTGAACCTACGGCGACCGAACGCCAACAAGCACCTCGGTTTTGCCGCCGGAATTCACTACTGCCTCGGCTCATCGCTGGCAAAGATGGAAACGCAGGTGACCATCGATTCGCTTCTGCGACGCTTCTCGCGAATCGAGTTGGCCGCCGAGCCGCAATGGCGTGATCGGCTGACTATTCGCGGGGTTGATCGTCTGGTGCTCGCAGTCGCGCGATGAGCGACGAGGTGTCCCACCTGCGGCCACCCATTTCGACCACTTCACCATAAAAGTCGTTGACGATTCTGGTAATCGGCAAGTCGACGCCGAGTCGCTGCGCTTCTTCAAGACAGATTGCGAGATCTTTGCGCATCCATTCGACGGCGAAACCGAAGTTGAATTCGTTACGCACCATAGTTTTGGCGCGGTTGTTCATCTGCCACGAGCCCGCGGCACCTTGCGAAATCACTTCGACGAGCGCGTCGGGGTCGAGCCCGGCGGCCAGTGCAAGATTCAGCCCTTCGCTCAAACCTTGGGCGATGCCGGCGATGCAAATCTGGTTGACCATTTTCGCAAGCTGACCCGAGCCGGCGTTGCCGAGACGTTTGCACACCTTGGCATAACTCATGAGCACCGGATACGCCCGATCGAACACTGCCTCATCATCGGCGCCGCACATGACCGAGAGCTGGCCATTCTCGGCGCCCGCCTGGCCGCCCGACACTGGTGCGTCGATGAAACCGACGCCGTGCTCGGCACACCGTGCGGCGAGTTCTCGGGCGAGCGTGGCTGATGCCGTGGTGTGGTCGACAATGATGCGCTGGGCAGCCCCGTGTGTCGTCGCGCCGCCCGCAGTGACACCGGCGAGCACGCCGTCGACACCGTAGATCACCGAGCGCACGTCGTCGTCGTTGCCGACGCACACCATCACCATGTCGGCGTCTGCTGCCGCCTCACGCGGTGTGGCTGCCGCCGTGCCGCCATGTGCAGCGACCCACGCCGCAGCTTTTGCCGCAGTGCGGTTGTACACCGTGACGTCGTGACCCTTGGCTGCAAGGTGACGTGCCATCGGACCACCCATCACACCGAGACCAACGAACGCGACGTTCATTGCCCCACCGCCCTGCTGGTCATTGCAACCTTCACGACCAAGCCGCACCTTCAGGCGTCACGTATGCCGACGTGATGCCGCCGTCAATAATCAGGCTCTGACCGGTCATCCAACTGCTTTCGTTCGAGGCAAGAAACAACGCACCGTTCACAATTTCGTGCGGCTCACCGAATCTTCCCATCGGAATATGCACGAGGCGTCGCTCACGCTTCGCGGCGTCACTCAAGAATTTGGCCAAAAGCGGTGTCATGACCGGCCCCGGGCACAACGCGTTGGCTCGCACGCCCTGGCGCGCGTAGATGGCGGCGACCTCGCGTGTGAATGCAAGCACGGCACCCTTTGAAGCGGTGTAGGCAATCTGCGGTGTTGCCGCACCGAGATGTGCGACGAACGACGCCACGTTGACGATTGACGATGTTTCTCCGCAGCGCTTGGCTGACTCGATCATGTGCGGCAGCGCATGACGGCAGGCGTACATCACACCCTTCACGTTGATGTCGAGCGTGGTTGCTATGACGTCATCAGGTGTTGAAATCGGGTCGTCATCAGCCGACAGCATCACGCCGGCGTTGTTGTACAGCACGTGAAGATCGCCGAACGTTTTCACGGCAAACGCAACTGCGTCTCGCACTGCCGTGTCATCGCTGACATCGCAGTTGACCGCCGCGGCAGTGCCGCCTGATGCGGCAATGGCGCGTAACACGTCAGTTGCATCGCCAACATCAGCCACCACCACACGCGCACCCTCGGCGGCGAACCGTTCGGCAGCAACTCGGCCAAGACCACTCGCCGCACCCGTGATGAGCGCAACCTTGCCAGCGAGTCGAGTCATGGGTTAAGCGCGCTCGAAGTAGCGCACACGCTCCCAATCGGTGACGGTCTGCTGAAAACTCGACCATTCGTGTCGCGCCATGTTCAGCAAATGATGATGCACGTCGTCGCCGAAACACTCGCGCGCGATCTCGCTCTGTTGCCACAGGTCGGCAGCCTCAGCCAGCGTGGTGGGAATTCGCGGCAAGTCTTTCGCTTCATAACCATTACCTGCGTACGCATCGGTGAGTTGCAGACGATGGCGAATGCCATAGAGGCCAGCGGCGATCGTGCCCGCAAAGGCGAGATACGAATTGGCGTCGGCGCCAGGAATGCGACACTCAACGCGCGTGCCAGCGCCGTGACCGACCACGCGATAGCCGAGCGTGCGGTTGTCGACGCCCCACGCCACCGCCGTCGGCGCCCACGAGCCAGGTTGAAAGCGCTTGTAACTGTTGACCGTCGGCGCCCAGAGAATGCTGAAGTCGCGGGCAGCGGCAAGTTGACCCGCGAGATACATGCGAAAGTGGTCGGTCATCGCGGGCGTGCCGTGGCCCACTGCGCCACCGCCCGCTGCGCCGCCGCCCGCTGCGCCGCCGCCCGCTGCGCCGCCGTGACCCGCGTCGAACGCCGAGCCACGCACCGCACCCTCGGTGAGGTGCCACAGGCTCGAGTGCACGTGGCAAGACGACCCGGTCTCAGCGAAGTCGTATTTCGCCATAAACGTCACGCTGCGACCAAGGCCTGCCGCGATCTCTTTTGCCGCCGTTTTGTACACCGTGTTGCGATCAGCCATCTCGACCGCGCGGGTGTATGACAGGTTGATCTCGTGTTGCCCGCGGCCCGCCTCGCCCTTTGAGAACTCAACCGGGATCGCCGCAGCCTCAAGCCCACGACGAATCTCACCAACGACGTATTCGTCGCGGGTGGTCTGCACGATTTGGTAGTCCTCCATAAATGGCGAGTGCGGCAGAAGGTTGCGGTATCCCTTGTCGTGCAATTGGTCGTAAGAGTCGCGGAAGAGATAAAACTCAATCTCGCTGCCGATCATCGGCTCGAGGTTCATTCGTTGTGCAGCCGCGACCTGGTCACGCAGAATCTGGCGGGGTGCCACCGCAATCGGCTCACCCGTCTTCACCGAGAACACATCACAGAGAATCAGTGCAGTTTTCGGCACCCAGGGCGTGACGCGAATGGTGCCAAAGTCGGCTCGCGCGATCATGTCGCCGTAACCAAGGTCGTATGACGCGAACTTGTAGCCCGGCACCGCGACGTCGTCAAAGTCGGTCGCGATCAGATAGTCGCAGTTCTCGGTGCCGTGCTCTTCAACCTGCTGCAGAAAGAAAGAGCCGCTCGTGCGCTTGCCAACGAGACGACCCTGCAGATCAGGAAACGCCATTACCACCGTGTCGATGTCGCCGCGACGAATCGAGTCGCGCAGCTCATCGCGGGTGGGCTGTTTCATCTCGCCACCCGATGTTTCACTGCCGCCCCGTCGCATCTCGACCGGCCAGCCATGCGTCGTTACTTCTTCTTGCTCGACGCCTTGGCCGCAGGTGACTTCTTTGATCGTGACGGCGTGTCGCCATCTTTCTTCTTCTTGCCGCCTGTTGATGCACGGCCAAGCTCTTGCAATTGCGGCTTGCTGGCGACGTTCAATACTCCTCGCTCGAGTGCAGCGTCGAGAAACTTTTCTGCTTCTTCGGGGCTGCAGCGTTTCGACGGCGCAATCTCTGAGATGAGATTCATGCGTGCTCGTTCATACATGGTTTTTTCGGCAGCCGAAAGTTGGTTCTCTCTGTCGCGTGCCGCCAAGTTGCGCACGACTTCTGCAACTTGGTACACATCGCCGCTCTTGAGTTTCTCTTGATGGTTCTTGAAGCGACGCGACCAGTTCGCGGGCACGCGCGGGTCGGGTTTCGAGAGCACGTCGACGAGGTCTTGCAGTTCGCTCTTCGACACAGGCGGGCGAATACCGAGGTCGTACACCTTGGCCGTCGGCACCGAGAGCGTCATCTTCATGCCGGTTGCGTCGGTCATGACGGTTTCCAGAATCAGGTATTCCTGCACCGTGTCGAAGGCCTTCATGCGCTTGATCACCTTGACGGTGCATGCACCATGTTGTGGGTAGATCACGGTGTCACCCTTTTTGAATTTCTTCACGTTGCATGGCCTCCAGCAGGTCGTTTTAGGCTAAGGCTTTCTTACGCACGTCGCGCCGATGCTGGTGACACGCCAATGCACGGCTCCACGTGGCTCGTCATCGATCGCCGCTCACCGTCGCGGTGGCGCCCCC
>RFMM01000222.1 GCA_009927665.1 Actinomycetota bacterium | reverse complement strand
CGCACCGACTTCGGCAACGTGTTCGGCCTCAACATCGTCGATGGTGTGCTGAAGGGTCTGCTGGCTCGCGCCGTGGTGGTGCTTGACGAGACCGGCAAGGTGAGACACACCGAGCTGGTCGATGAAATCGCCAACGAGCCGAACTACGACGCCGCACTCGCAGCGCTGAAGTAGGTCTGCGCTAGCCGCGCAGGTGCGCGGTTTCATTGAGCGTTGCGAGCGAACGCAAGCCCTCTCGCGACGCCACCACGCGGTGAATCGACGTGTACTGCGGATAAAAAAAGCCGAGTTGCGTCTGAATTCCCAAGATGTGCGCGAGGTACTGGTTAATCACCCCGCCGTGACATACCGCAACGACACGCTCACTGGCATGACGTTCGATCATTCGTTCGCACGCCGCGACCACTCGCTTGCGAAACAAGTCGGGGTGATCATGACCCTCTTCCCATTCGCCGCGCATCATGCGCAACCAGCGCGGGTCGTTGGTGCCACGCAACTCTTCAATCGGCACATACTCACTCGAGTTACGGTCAAACTCGCTGATGTCATCGTCAATGATCGGAACCAAACCGAGTCGCGCAGCGAGCGGGGCGGCGGTCTCTTGGGCACGCTTCAGCGGGCTCACGTAGAGCGCGGCGATCTCTTCACTTGCGAGATAGTCGGCGAGACGTTCGGCTTGACGTAAACCGTCGGGGGCAAGTTCGGGGTCGGCTACGCCTTCTTTCAGTTCGCGGCGCACCGGCAAACCGTGACGCACGAGCACCAGTTCCACGCGCGACGACGCTAACGCCGCAAGGTGTCGTGCGGGTTACTTGAGCAGAGACACCAGGTTCAACTCACGAACAGCGCGATCAAAGCGGGTGTTCATGCAGTCGACCAACTCGAATGATCGCTGGTCGGTGAGATCCATGCCACGACTCGCAATGATCGGATACGCGAGACAGAAAAGCGCGGCCGAGCGGTAGTGCTCCCACAGTGACTTTTTATCGACCAGGTCAGGCGGTGCTCCACCAGCGAGCAACCCATCAATCCAGCGGTCGAAGAGTTCGCGCTCGTGCTTGCTGGCGTCATCGGCGCTGATGCTTTGGGTGACGAAGTAGGCCAGGTCGTAGGCGCCGATGCCGGTGCCGATCAACTGAAAGTCGAGCACGACCAATTCATCATTCGCAGCGAACAACATGTTGTCGGCGCGATAGTCGCCGTGTGCGAGCGTGTTTGGCCCCTTCGCCAGTGACGCGAGAAGCGGTGCAACGTTCTCACCGAACCTCGGGCCCACTTGCATGATGGCATCTGGCATCTTGATTTCCTTCGTGCACTTCTCCCAACCTTCGGCAAATACCAGCGGAACCACTGCCGGATAAATCGGGTCACCGAGGCTGATCGTGGTGCCGTCGGCAGCGAGCGCATCGCCCTTGCCCCACCACTTGGCGTGCATCGCAGCGAGCCCGTCAACCGCACGTCGCGCATCTGCAATGCTCATGCCCTTCACCTGGTCGATGATTCGCAGATTGCCGAGGTCTTCAACGACCATCGCGAACTGGCTGGTCTCTTCGTTGACTTCGCCGTAGTACGACTTCGAGACGCGGAATGGCACATCTTTGGCCAGCGACTTGAAAAATTTGACTTCGCGAATGTACATGCGCAATACCGTGCTCGTGAACACCGCGTTCGGGTCGAGTGCAGGCATCTTGACGATGACCGTCGATGGGCAACCTGTGCCCGTGAGATGCGAGCGATACACCGCACTTGAGACGCCGACTCCGACGCCAATCAACTCATTGCGCACGGCAGAGAGATTCCAGCCCGTCGCGTCGCTCATCCACTGTGCCGTGACCTCGTCAATCGAGGTCGGAATTGCCACTGCCATACAGCCCCCTTCGCTGTTCGGTGTGACACGGGGTCTCACCGAAGTTGGCGCCCCCTCAGGCGTTGACTACGGACAATACACCTTGCCCTTGGTCTTGAACTTCTTGACCTTTTCCAGCTGCTCTTTGGTCAAATCGAGTACGCCGGTGAGATCGACATCGCACAGCACTGCACCCTCAAGATTGGCGCCCTTGAACGATGCTGCAGTCAGAGTTGCAGCGGTGAAGTCGACGTTCTTCAAGGTCGCCCCCTCGAAGTTGACTGCACTGAGATCGGTGCGAATGAAGATCGAATTGGTCAAGTTGGCTCCGACAAAGTTGGCGCCCGCCATCTTGGCGACAGAGAAGTCGACGAAATCAAGCTTGAGGCGCGAAAAGTCGACCCCGCCCAAGTTTGCGTACTGACACGCCGTGGTCTTGATGCAAGCGATGTCGAGCACCGTTGTGGTGGTCACGGGCACGGTGGTCGTGGTAGACGTCGTGGTCGTCGGCTCGGGCTGAGTGGTCGTGGTCGCCTCGATCGTGGTGGTCGGCTCGGCTTGACCGTCGTCGGTGGGGTCGGGCGCTGCGATGGCGTCGTCAGCGAGAGTGGTCGGCGCGACGACCTCGACATTGCCGCACCCGCCGACGAGTGTCGCCGCTGCGACGACGGCAAGAATTCGTGCCTTCATCATGTTCAGGCTAATGATGCCGTGTGTGACTCTCGTGTCTGCTGATGCCGTGTGACTCTCGTTGCCACCAACATCGCCCAACGTGCCGCCACACTTAAAGGGTGCTGATGTTGTCACTCGTATCCCTGATTGCCGTCGTCGCTGCTGATGAAGAAGCAGTCAGTGGCGTGCAACGGTTTCTCACTCGACCCGTCATTGCAGTCGCGATCGTCGTGGGCTGTTTCATTCTCACTCGCATCACCTACGCAATCTTGCGCTCAGTTGTGCGCAAGGTTGCCGACAGCAAGCCAGGGCGTGGCAAGAACTGGTGGAAGAACACGATGCGTCGCGTTGGTGCAGAAACACTTGAGGGAAGCGAGACTCGTCGACGTCAGCGCATTGAGGCCGCCACCGGCATGCTTCACCAACTGACGAGTTTCGTGTTGTGGATCATCGCACTAATTGCCGTATTCAATGTGCTCAAACTCGATGCTGCGTTCTTCTTGTCGAGCGCCGGCTTTCTTGGCGCAGCATTGGCGATCGGCGGTCAACATCGCGTGAGCGACTATCTCACTGGCTTGGCGATCTTGCTTGAAGATCGTTTTGGGGTCGGTGACGAGATCGAGGCGAGTGTGGGTTGGGACAAACCAGTTCGAGCCACCGTCGAACACGTCGGCGTCATCACGACGCGACTGCGAGACGGCAACAGCACCTTTCACGTGCCGCACTCGCGCCTCGATGCCGTGCGCAACCTGAGCCAAGAACCCGTGCGTGAGTCGCTTGCCATCAACATCGGTTCGGCAGATGCCGGCACCGTGTCAACGACCGTGCGCGATCTGGCGGGCACCAAGGGCCTCACGACGGTGCTGTTCATCGATGAGATTCAGGCGGCTGGCGAAGGCGACCGCGTCGAGGTGAACGTGCGCACTACTCGCCCGCTTACCGAAACCGAACGCGAACTGCTGGCACAAAAGACCGCAGAGGCGCTCGCCAACAAGAAGTAATTGAGCGTCGCGAGGCGCCGATTGTTGGCTAGATGCCGAGCAGCGCATCAAGCCCGAGCGTGAGACCGGGGCGTTCGGCAATCTTCTTGCAGGCGAGCACCACGCCAGGCATGAAACTGGC
>RFMM01000030.1 GCA_009927665.1 Actinomycetota bacterium | reverse complement strand
TCCACGCCACGTGGTGTGCACCAAGGTGGCGAAATGGCCGCAGGTGGAAACGCTGTGAGTGCGCCGTAGCATGGGGGAGTCCGTTCAAGCGGTAGCTCGAACGAGATGTCTCGGGATGGTCCCGAGACGACCCGCGAAAAGCCGGTTCACCCGAACCCCAGCGAAGCGCGAGGCAGAAAGAGGCAACGTACGAACATGGCGACTCCCACTAACTCGGGGACCAAAGACGTCATTGCGAAGCACGGTCAGCATGCAGCTGACTCGGGTTCGCCAGAGGTGCAAATCGCACTGCTGACGGAACGAATCAATGCACTGACGGAGCACCTGAAGACTCATGAGAAAGACCACCACAGTCGTCGTGGTCTGATGATGATGGTCGGGCGCCGCCGTCGATTGCTCGACTACGTTCGCAACCGCGACATCGAGAAGTATCGCAAACTCCTCGACGAACTCGATCTTCGTCGTTAAGCCAACGCGACCATCACAGGAGCTCCATAGGGGAGCCACCGGTCGCAAGCGCTAACACCACATAGGAGACATAATCATGGCTGAAGCCATTTCCGTGTCAGGCCCAATCAGCGGCTCTGACAAAACCCTCCGGTTCGAAACCGGAAAACTCGCCCCGCAGTCACAGGGGGCAGTCGTCGCCAGCATTGGCAAGACGACGGTGCTCGTCACCGCCAACGCCGCTAAGGGCGTTCGCGACGGCATCGACTTCTTCCCGTTGACGGTCGACGTCGAAGAGCGTGCGTATGCAGCCGGCAAGATTCCGGGCTCGTTCTTCCGTCGCGAAGGCCGCCCGAGTCAGCAGGCGATTCTCACCTGTCGTTTGATCGACCGCCCGCTTCGTCCGGCATTCCCCGACGGCTACCGCAACGAGACGCAGATCGTCGTCACCGTGCTCGGTGCAGATCAGGTCAACCCGCACGACGTGCTCGCAATCAACGCATCGTCGGCGGCGCTGATGATCAGCGGCATTCCGTTTGACGGCCCGATTGGTGCGGTGCGCGTGGCGTATTCGCAAGAAGGAACCTGGGTTGCACACCCGACGTTCGAAGAAGGAGACGCGGGCACGTTCGAACTCGTCGTCGCCGGACGCGAACTTGACAACGGCGACGTCGCCATCATGATGGTCGAAGCCGGTGGCACCGAGAAGTCATTCGAGTTCTACGCCAACGGCGCGCCGAAAGTGAGCGAAGCGGTGATTGCCGCCGGTCTCGAGGCGTCGAAGCAGTGGATCAAAGAATCGATCAAACTGCAGCGTCAACTCACCGCAAGCGTCATCGCAGCGCGCGGCAAGATCGAGCCGATTACCTACACACCGGTGCTCGACTACAGCGCCGAGGTGTACGCCGCGGTCGAACGCGTCGCCACTGCCAAGTTGCAGCCGGCGATTCGCATCTCACTGAAGAAAGATCGCAATGCCGCCACCGACGAAGCGACCGCCGCAACGGTGCTCGAACTCGCGGGCACGGCAGACGCGCCAGGTCAGTTCGCTGGTCAAGAGAAGCAGATCAAAGAGGCCGTGCGTTCGCTCACCAAGCAATTGGTGCGCCAGCGCGTGATCAGCGAGAACGTGCGCATCGACGGTCGTGGACCGCGCGATCTTCGTCCGGTCTCGGCTGAAGTTGGCTTGCTCAACACTGCGCACGGCACTGGTCTGTTCCAGCGTGGTGAAACGCAGGTGATGAACGTCGTCACTCTGGCCATGCCGCGCATGAACCAGATGATCGACTCGATCACGCCGACCACCGAGAAGCGCTACATGCACGACTACAACATGCCGCCGTGGGCCAACGGTGAAACCGGTCGCGTAGGTTCGCC
>RFMM01000226.1 GCA_009927665.1 Actinomycetota bacterium | reverse complement strand
TTTACGTGGCGATTTCGGGGCTGTAGCTCAGTTGGTAGAGCGCCTCCATGGCATGGAGGAGGCCAGGGGTTCAATTCCCCTCAGCTCCACAATCACCGCTGAGATACAACGTGCGACACGTTCGTGCGGCAATCTCGTTGCCCGATGTTTACGTCGGCGACCTACTCTGTGCGCATGCCTCGCACGGTCATTGCCCAGATTTCTGACACGCATATTCCGGGTCGGGGCGAAGCATCGCATCCGGGTGCTGACCCCGTCGGCAATCTGACTGCGGCGCTGGCGCACGCATCGCAACGGTGTGCCGGCGTCGTGATCACCGGTGACTGCGCAGCCAAGGCCGGAACCGACGCAGAATACGCAGCCTTCGCCGAAGTGATTGCGACGGCAACGGTGCCGGTGTGGCTGGTGCCAGGCAACCACGACGACTCGGCAAAGATGCAGCGCTGTTCAACCTGCCCTCGGTCAATGGGCGCTGTGACTACGTGATCGACCTGCCAGGCGGGCGGCTCGTGGTGCTCGATTCGTCGAGACTGGGCCGTGAAGACGGCGCGCTCGACGAATCGCAGACTGCGTGGCTCGATCAGCAACTGGCGGGGCACCGCAGCCTCGTCGTGATGCACCACCCCTGCATTCGTGTCGGGGGCGCCTCGTTCGACAACATCCGCCTCGATGAAGATTCTCTTCGTCGGTTGGCGGCGGTCGTCGAGCGCCACGACGTGTTCGCCGTATCGGCTGGGCACGCGCACATGTCATGTTTTGCGGCATTCGCCGGCACACAAGGGATGATTGCCCCGTCGAGCGCATACGAATTTGGCCTCGTCGACGGCGCGTTTTCGTACCAACTGGGCGAGCCGCAATACCTCGAGCACTCGTGGAGCAGCGACGGCTCGAGCTACCTCGCCCGCGTGATCACGGTCGAGCCCGCGCTATGGCGCACGATGCCCTGAATACGGCAGACTTCGCAGTGCGTGACTAGCGAGTTCGACCCGCGCCCCAATGCCTACGACGGCGCGGTGTCGCTGCGCGGCCTGGTGAAACGATTCGCCGACAGGTCAATCGTCGACCACGTGAGCATCGACGTGCGAGCGGGTGAGTTCTTCGCGTTGCTCGGGCCGTCGGGTTGTGGCAAGACCACCACGCTGCGCATGATCGCCGGATTCGAGACACCAGATGAGGGAAAAGTGGTGATCGATGATGTTGACGTCACTTCGTTTCCGCCTGAGAAACGGTTGTGCAATACGGTGTTTCAGAACTACTCGCTCTTCCCGCACCTCAATGTGCAAGACAATGTGAAGTTCGGTCTACGGTTTTCGCCATTCGAGCGCGACGAACGTGCGGCGGTGGGGAAGGCGCTCGAGATGGTGCGGCTCACGGGTTTCGAGCGACGGCGCGTGCAGCAATTGAGTGGCGGCGAGCAACAACGCGTGGCTCTTGCGCGCGCAATCGTGCTCGAACCGAGCGTCTTGCTGCTCGACGAACCACTCGGTGCCCTCGATGCCCAACTCCGTCACGATCTGCAGGTTGAACTATCGGGTCTGCAGCGCGCACTCGACACCACCTTTATTTACGTGACCCACGATCAAGAAGAAGCCTTCACGATGAGCGATCGAATCGGCGTTATGCGCGATGGTCGCCTGCTGCAAGTCGGCACGCCCGAAGAGCTGTACGAAGAGCCGGTGAGCGTTGCGGTGGCCACCTTTGTCGGCACTGCAAACATCGTGCCGGCAACCGTGCACAATGGCACCCTTGAAACGTTGGGCATGCGCATGCCAACGACCGTGTCGAACGCCTCGGCGGTGCGGGTGCTGGTGCGCCCTGAGCGCGTGCATGTGGCAGCCGACGCAAGCCGCATCATCGACGGTGCCGCATCAACGCCTGCCACGGTCGAGCGCGTGGTGTTCGCCGGGTCGTCTTTGCAGGTGTCACTGCGTGTAGCGGGCGAGACTCTCGTGGCCGAGGTGCCGAACGACGACTTGGTGCCCGATTTGCGGCACGGGCAAGAAGTCACGGTGTGTGTGCGAGCACCCGATGTGCGGGTGCTCACGGAGTAGTCAGGCGTCCGGCGTTGTTTCTCAGGCGTCTGCCTGTGTCACCTCGGCCAGCACGGTGCGTAGCGACACGTTTTCTCCTTGGCGACGGCGAATCGCCCACAGTGCAACGATGCCCAAGAACAACGCAGTAATCGAGATCAGCACGAGCAACGTGGCGAGCGCATTGAGGCTTGGCGACGAGGCGCTGCGCACGGCCCCGTAGATGCGCACAGGCACCGTTTCGCTCGCGGCACCGGTGGAAAGAAAACTCGAAATCACGAAGTCGTCGATCGACGTCGCAAAGACGATCACCACGCTCGCCACGATTGCGGGTTGCAACAACGGCAACAAGACGAACCGCACCGCCTGCATGCGGCTAGCCCCGAGGTCGCGGGCGGCTTCTTCGTAAGAGCCGCCGATCATCGCGAGGCGTGCACGAATCGTGACCACCACAGCACTCAAGTTGAAGGTGATGTGCCCCAACAACTGAGCGGGCAGACCGAGGGGAATCATCGCATAAAGATGCGTGAACACCAGCAACAGCGATGCACCCACCACCAACTCAGGGGTGATGACAGGTGCGGTGACGAGAGAGTTGGCACTCGTCGAGCCCCGGCTGCGCCAGCGGTAGGTGCCGACGGCGAGTGCGGTGCCGAGCGGCAAGGTGATGATAATCGTGAGCGCTGCGAGCACCAGCGAGTTGATGGTCGCGGTGCGCAGTGACTCGTCGTGCAAGAGCGAGGCGTTCGGGTCGCCAGTCCACCAGCGCAACGAGAAACCTTGCCAGACGGTGCGACTTCGTCCGTCGTTAAACGAGAACAGCACCGCAATGGCCACCGGCACGAGCGACCAGACAACGTAGGCCCACATCAACACCGGCAGCACCCGTGGTCGACGATGCGCCGCAACCCTGTCGGCTGCGGCATGACGTATCGTCTGGCGTAGATTCATCGTGTTGCCTCGGCTACCTGTCGCACGACGCTGCGCACATACCACGACGCGCCAACCGCCAACATCAGTGCCAACACCAAGACGAGTGTGGCGCCGCGTTGTGGTTGTGTACCGGCGTTGAGAAAGAAGTCGATCTGGTTGCCGAGCATCTCGGTGTTGGGCGAACGCGAGAGCAAGTCATTGGTGTAATAGTCGCCGAGCATCGGTAATGCCAACAGCAATGCACCAGCGGCGATTCCCGGCTTCGAGAGGGGCAGTGTGACCCGCCAGAACGCTTGTCGGCTCGACGCGCCGAGATCGCGCGCCGCATCGACGAGCCGCCAATCGATGCGCTCGAGCGTGGCATACAGCGGAAGAATGAGAAACGGCACGTAGCCATACACCAGCCCGAGCACCACGGTGGTGGCTGAGCCATCGAGCCATACTCGATCAAGGCCAATGAGCCGCAAGGCGCGCGAACCAAAGCCGTCGGGCTGCAGCAGGTTGACCCACGCCAGCATGCGCATGAGATAGCTCACCCAGAACGGCAGCACGACGAGTGCCAGCAGCAACGTGCGTCGTCGGCCTGCATGTCGGGCGAGGTAGTAGGCGACGGGATATCCGATGATGAACGAGATCAGCACCGCCACAACGACGAACACGACGGTGCGCAGCAGCACGCCGCGCAGCGGGCCGTTGCTGATGTCACCGAGTACGCCGACGGCAGTAGTCGCGTCCCACGCGAGCGGATTCCACTCGGGGGCTGCACTACGAAAGATCGGGTCGATGCGCCCGAACGCCACGCACGCCACTGCATAGAACGGCACGACAAATAGCGCAACCAACCACGCGATGCCCGGGGTGGCTATCACCCTCCAGACGCGGTCGCGATGGGTGATCGGTTGGGCGTTCATCGTGAAGCGTTGGTAGCGCCTGGCGCAGCCTGCATCACCCGGCGGTGAAACGCGTCCACTGCTCGAGCCACAGCGCATCAACCTCGGGCGTGAGGCTCACAAGCCGTTTGCCACTCGCATATGTTTCTGGCGACACCAGCGCTGACAGCAACGATTCAGGAATCGCACCAGCCTCAACCAACTTCTCGGCTGTCAATGCTTCGAGTGCGGGCTGATACCCGACGAACGATTGATTGGCGAGCGCGTTATCGACATCGAGCAGATGATTGATGAAGGCATGCGCTAGCACCGGCTTGCTCGACTCGCGTGGAACACAGAAGAAGTCGTTGGCGGTGATGGTGGTTTGCGGATACCAAAAGCCCAGCACCTCTACACCCGTGTCTTCAGGCAGGTACTGCTGGCCGGCGAGCATGTCGCCCGACCAGCAGAGTGCAATATCGCGATTACCGGCTGCGATCTGTTCGTAGTTCAACACGTCGATTTGTGGGCGAGTCGTGTCGGCAAGCGCGACCAACTCGTCGCCTGCCGCGCTGAGGGCTGCGGCATCGGCACTATTGGGGTCGAACACGCCGTTGCGGAACATCGCCATCGAGATCGCGTCGCGATACGAATCGAGCACCCCGAGGCGACCCGCGTAGCGAGAGTCCCACAGGGCATTCCATCCCTCGTCGCCGACGAACACGCTGGTGTCGACGTCGCGATCGGTGCGATAACCGATGCCGTTGGCATAGATCACGTAGGGCACCGTGTATTGGGCGCCGAGGTCGTAATAGGGGTCGCGCAGACCGGCGATCACGTTGCCGAAATTCTCGACATACGTCTTGTTGAGCGGTTGCAGCAGTTCAGCTGCGACCATGCGGGCGAGCACCGTGTCGGTGAGGCCGAGAATCACGTCGGGCTTGAACGCACCCGAGCGCATCTTGGCGAGCACCACTTCTTCGGTGTCGTAGATGCTGATTTCCACCTTCACGCCGAATCGTTCTTCGAACGCTGCAACCGTCTCGGGGTTCACATAGTCGGCATAGTTCAGCAATTGCAACGTGCCTGATTCGAGCGGCACGCCGTCGGCAATCGGTTCGCCGACCGTCGGCAGTCGCACCGGCGCATCGGGCGTGCCGATGGCGAGCGACGTCGTACTCTCGGTTGCACCACCGCATGCTGCAAGAAGTTGTGCGAGAGCGAGGCTGCCGCCGCCCGCAACGAGCGAGCGAACGACGAATTGGCGACGACTGATGCGCGAGGTCACTCGCAGGCGAT
>RFMM01000116.1 GCA_009927665.1 Actinomycetota bacterium | reverse complement strand
GTTAGACCACGACGTTCACGAGGCGCTGCGGCACGACGACGACGTTCTTGGCCGCCTTGCCCGCCATCGCCTTGGCGACCGCCTCGTCGGCGAGCGCCAGGGCAGTGAGCTCGTCGTTGGTCGCCCCGCGTGGCACCGTCAGGCGGGTGCGCACCTTGCCGTTGACCTGCACGGGTATTTCCATCGTGTCGGTTACGAGCAGCGCGGGGTCGGCCACCGGGAAGGGGGCGTAGGTGATTTCGTCGGTGCGCCCGAGGCGCTGCCAGAGTTCGCTCGCGAGGTGCGGGCAGAGTGGGCTCAGCATCTGCGTGAGCGGTTCAGCGAGCGCTCGGGGTGTTGTGCCGTGCGCCTCGACGTGCTTGGTGAGCGCATTATTGAGTTCGATCAGTTTGGCGATGGCGGTGTTGAATCGCATGCCATCCATATCGCGGCGCACGCCATCGATGGCCACATGCAGCGCGCGCAAGAGCGGCTCGGGGCACTCGTCATCGCTCACGGTGAGTGCCCCCGAATCTTCGTCGACGAGATTTCGCCACACGCGTTGCAGGAAGCGTTGCATGCCGACGACATCACGGGTGTTCCACGGGCGACTTGCATCGAGCGGCCCCATCGACATCTCATAAAGGCGGAAGGTGTCGGCGCCGAATTCGTCGTACATCTCGTCGGGCGTGACGATGTTCTTCAGGCTCTTGCCCATCTTGCCGTATTCGCGCGCAACTTCTTCGCCGTCGTAGAAGTATTTTCCGTCGCGCTCTTGCACCTCGCCGGCTGGCACCGTTTGGCCGCGGTCGTCGCGGTAGGCGTAGGCCTGAATGTAGCCCTGGTTGAACAACCGATGGAACGGTTCGCTGCTCGACACATGCCCGAGGTCAAACAGCACCTTGTGCCAGAAGCGCGAATACAGAAGGTGCAACACCGCGTGCTCGACTCCGCCGACATAGAGGTCGACGCCGCCAGTGTGGCCGTCGTGTTGCGGGCCCATCCAGTAGCGCTCGACGTCGGCGTCGACGAACGCAGTTGAGTTCGTCGGGTCGAGATAGCGAAGTTCATACCAGCAACTGCCGGCCCACTGCGGCATCACGTTGATCTCGCGACGCATCGACGCGGGCGACTTTTTCTTGCCGGTGATCGGGTCGTCGACGGCCATCTCAACTTTCACCCAGTCGGCGCGGCGCGCGAGCGGTGGAATTGGGTCGGTTACCTCATCGTTCGGGTCAAGTGCTTGCGGTTTGAAATCGGCGAGCTCGGGCAGCGTGACGGGCAGCAGCGAGTCGGGCACGGCGACGGGCATGTCATCTTCGTCGTAGACGATGGGGAAGGGCTCGCCCCAATAGCGCTGGCGAGAAAACAACCAGTCGCGCAACTTGTAGGTGACCGCACTGCGGCCGATGCCACGGGCTTCGAGCCAGTCGATGGTGCGACGCTTCGCCTCGGTCATCTCGGTGAGTCCGTCGAGAGTGAGTGTGTCGTTGCGAGAGTTCACATAGGTGCCTTCGCCGACGAAAGCGTTGGGCCACGAGGCGCAGTTCGCTGACGGCTTCACCTGGTGTGCGGCGAACCACGCGTCGGGTGGCATCTGCGTGGCGACAATCGGCAGTGAGTATGCGCGTGCGAACGCAAAGTCGCGCTCATCGCCTGACGGCACCGCCATGATCGCGCCCGTGCCATAACCCATCAGCACATAGTCGGCGATCCACACCGGAATCTCTTCGCCCGTCACGGGGTTTACCGCGGTGGCGCCGGTCGCAACGCCCGTTTTCTCGCGCTCGTCGCTTTGGCGATCCTCGGTGCTCGCCGCCGCCGCTTGGGCGCGATACTCGGCGACGGCAGCACGCTGGTCTTTGTGGTGAGTGTGTCGACGAGGGGGTGTTCGGGTGAGAGCACCATGAAGGTGGCACCGAACAATGTGTCGGGGCGGGTGGTGAACACCTCGATGTCACCAGCTTTCGACGCAAAGCGCACGTGAGCGCCTTCGCTGCGGCCGATCCAGTTGCGTTGCATCAGCTTGATCGACTCGGGCCAGTCGAGTCGTTCGAGATCATCGAGCAGGCGGTCGGCATATGCGGTGATGCGCATCGTCCACTGGCGCATGTTGCGCTTGAACACGGGGTAGTTGCCGATGTCGCTGCGACCTTCGGCGGTGACTTCTTCGTTGGCGAGAATCGTGCCGAGACCCGGGCACCAGTTGACGGGAGCATCGGCGAGGTACGCGAGGCGATGGTCGTTGATCAGTTGTTTCTGGTCGCGGGGCGACATCTGTTTCCACGGTGTGCCACCCGTGCTGCGCTTGCCCGACTCGAGTTCGCTGATCAACTCGCTGATCGGTCGCGCCTTGCCGCGTTCTTCGTCGAACCAAGAGTTGAACACCTGCAGGAAGATCCACTGCGTCCAGCGGTAGAACTGCTCATCGGTGGTGCTGATGCTGCGGCGAGCGTCGTGCGCCAAGCCGAGTCGCCGCAATTGTCGACGCATGTTCGCGATGTTCGACTCGGTGTTCTCGCGTGGGTGAACGCCCGTCGTAATGGCGTGTTGCTCGGCAGGCAGACCGAACGAGTCATAGCCCAAAGCGTGCAACACGTTGAAGCCGGTCATGCGCTTGAACCGACCGAATACATCGGTGGCGATGTAGCCGAGTGGGTGGCCGACGTGCAGACCAGCCCCCGATGGGTAGGGGAACATATCCAAGATGAAAAGTTTCTTGCGACCGGCAATCTTCTCGGGCTCGGCCAACGGCCCGGCGGGGTTCGGCGCTTCGAAAGTGCGGGTTGATTCCCAGCGATCTTGCCATTTGGCCTCGATTGCCGCCGCCAGCGAGGCGTTATAGCGGTGTTTCGGTGTCGAATCACTCGCGGGCATCTTCGTTTAGCGTAGTTGTCGTGGCGCGCAACCGACGTCGTCCGGGTCGCGCTGATGATCGCCGTCGCAACGAGCGCAACGCGCGAATGAGCGAGACCCTGCGTGAAGTCATCGCCGACGAACTCGCCAAACTTGACGATGACCGTCTGCAGATGGTGACGGTCACGGCCGTTGACGTCGACTCTGAGATGAACCACGGCGTGGTGTATTTCGACTCGATGGAAGGTGTGGCCGGCGATGAAAAAATCATCGAGGCGCTGAACGAGTATCGCAAGCGCATTCAGCACGAGATTGCCCTGCAGGTGCGTTCGCGACGCACGCCAGTGCTCGAGTTCAAACCTGATGAGACCATGCGTG
The DNA here is from genome assembly GCA_009927665.1 of Actinomycetota bacterium. GTDB lineage: Bacteria > Actinomycetota > Acidimicrobiia > Acidimicrobiales > Ilumatobacteraceae > F1-60-MAGs027. The sequence goes on along the minus strand of RFMM01000116.1, from coordinate 6,376 downwards.
CCGCCGCACGTATCGACGAGGTGCTGCGTGAAGATGCCCGGCGCCGTGCGAACGGGGCGACATCGCCGTCGGCTGACGGCGACTCGGCAACCTCGCCACTCGGCGACTGACCGCGCTGCATGGCACGCAAGCCCGCCGTGACGCACGGCTTTGTTGTCGTCGACAAGCCCGCGGGCATGACGAGCCACGACGTGGTTGGTCGACTTCGGCGACGGTTCAACGAACGAAGAGTTGGTCACTCAGGCACGCTCGACCCCGATGCCACCGGTGTGTTGTTGGTGGCGATTGGTAACGCCACGCGACTGCTGCAATTCTTCGGCAACCTGCCCAAGACCTACACGGGTGAGGTGGTATTCGGCACCGCAACAACCACGCTTGATGCTTCTGGTGAAGTTGTGGCGACGAGCGACATGTCGACCTTGACGATCGAGCGTGTTCGTGAGGCGTCGCGTCGTTTCGTGGGCGACATCATGCAGGTGCCGCCAATGGTGTCGGCACTCAAGGTCGATGGCCGACGGCTTCATGAGATCGCTCGCGAGGGCGGCGAAGTCGAACGTGAACCACGGCAGGTCACCGTGCATCGATATGTGGTGCTCGACGAAGTAGAGCGAGTCGATGGAAACCCAATCGTGAGCATCGAAGTGACCTGTTCGTCTGGCACCTACATTCGCACGCTGGCTGCCGACCTCGGTGCGGCACTCGGTGGTGTCGCGCACCTGCGCAACCTGCGGCGACGCGCGATTGGTGACTTTGTCGTCACGGCAACGCACGACGCCGCCTCGATTGACACCTCACCCTGATGTCGGCAGTCGCGACACTGGCGCATCTTGATGGCGAGAGCATTGCAATGGTTTCGGTGGGCGATGAAGATGCGGTCAAGGTGCGCAACGGTCGACAATTTGACTCACTTGGCGGGCTCGACGGTCGCGTCGGCGAGACTCGAATCGTGTTGAATCAGCGCAACGAACTGCTCGCGGTCTATCGACGCAACGACCAGTCGTGGAAGCCAGAAGTCGTACTGCCCGCAGCGTTAGCGTGACCACGCGTGAAAACCGTCGTTGAGCCGACGCGCGCGGCGGTCGTTGCGGCGGTTGGTGATAACCGAACCGTGGTCACCATCGGCGCCTATGACGGGGTGCATCTCGGGCACCGTGCGGTGATTGCTCAGGTGCGTGAACGAGCCGCGACCCTCGGAGCACTCAGCGTGGTGGTGACATTCGATCGGCACCCTGCCTCGGTGGTGCGACCCGAATCGGCGCCGAAACTGCTCACTGACCCGGCGCAGAAACTTGAGCTTCTCGCATCGACAGGCGTTGACGTCACGCTGGTGGTGCCGTTCGGTGCGCAAGAGTCGCATGAGTCACCGAGCGATTTCGTGAACCGTGTCTTGGTTGGTGCGTTGAAGATGCGCGAAGTCATCGTGGGTGAAGACTTCCATTTCGGCTACAAACGCGGCGGCAACGTCGCACTCTTGCGCGAGATGGCATCGGCCAACGACTTTGTCGTTTCACCACTCGCGCTGGTTGCGCGCTCCGACGGGGTCAACGAAGCTGTGAGCAGCACGGCGATTCGTCGAGCACTCTCGGGTGGTGACGTGCGCCGTGCCACCGAAATGCTCGGTCGACATCACGAAGTGCGCGGCACCGTGGTGCAGGGCGACAAGCGTGGTCGCACGATTGGGTTTCCGACCGCAAACGTGGCCGTCGACGCATCACTTTGTCTGCCGGCCGATGGTGTTTATGCGGCTCGCGTCATCATTGGCGACCATTCGACGCACAACGCGGCAATCAACATCGGTCGTCGACCAACGTTCTACGAACACGCCGAACACTCGGTGCTCGAGGCCCACCTGCTCGACTACTCGGGCGACCTTTACGGCCAGGCCTTGCGCGTGTCGTTCGTTGACTTTCTGCGCGGTGAACGAAAGTTTGCAGGCATCGACGAATTGCGCGCACAGTTGCAGACCGATATCGCTCAGGCTCGGGCGGCACTGGGTTAGGGCGAGGCGCCGCCGCATTTTCGCGCGCTACCCGAGCGCGAAGTCTCGCTACCCGAGCGCGAAGTCTCGCTACCTCGTCGCGTACAACGTGGTGCGCTGCCGCAGCGGTCGACCGAGCGGCTCGACCATCGCAGCAAAGCTCTCGGGCGTCATGCCTTGCCCGTGGCTGGCACCAGCGGCACGTGAGATGTTCTCATTCATCAGCGTGCCGCCGACGTCGTTGCAGCCCGCCTGCAACAGCTGGCGGGTTCCATCGATGCCGATCTTCACCCACGACGCTTGAATGTTGTCGATGCAGCCGCGGTAGGCAAGCCGAGCAACCGCATGCATGAGCAGCGTTTCGCGGAAGGTGGGGCCGCGTCGCGACTTGCGTTGCAGATAGATCGGCGAGGCCATGTGCACGAATGGCAGGCCGACGAACTCGGTGAAGCCACCAGTTTCTCGTTGTAGTGCGCGTGTGCGCACGAGATGCTTGGCCCATGAGACAGGTGACTCGACCGAGCCAAACATCATCGTCACGTTGCTGCGCAAACCAACGCTGTGCGCCGCGCGGTGAGCCTCGAGCCACTCATCGGTGTTTACCTTGTCGCTGCAGAGAACGGCACGAACATCGTCGTCGAGAATTTCAGCAGCGGTGCCCGGCAACGACGAGAGCCCGGCTTGCTTCAGTCGCAGAAGATACGACGGCAGCGGTTCGCCCAGGCGTCGCGCGCCTTCGGTGACCTCGAGCGCGGTGAAGCCATGCACGTGCATGTCGGGCACCGCTTGTTTCACTGCGCGAGTGACGTCGATGTAGTAGTCGCCGTCGAAATCGGGGTGAATGCCGCCCTGCAGCGTGACTTCGGTGGCACCAAGTTCCCATGCTTCGCGAGCGCGCTGCGCAATGTCGTCGAGCGTCAAGAGATACGGCGTACCGCGCAGGTTGAGACTGAGTGGACCTTTGGAAAACCCGCAGAACTTGCACTTGAACGTGCACACATTGGTGTAGTTGATGTTGCGGTTGTGCACCCATGTGACCTCGTCGCCCACGGTGGCGTGGCGCAACTCGTCGGCTGCACGTGCCACCGCCAGCATTTCGGGGCCGCGTGCTCGAAAGAGCGTGACGATCTCAGCCTCAGTGAGTTCATCGCCAAGTTCAACACCGCGTAGCACTTCACCCACGGGGCCGTGCAGCGTGCGCGATCGTTCGATGACGTCGCGCACCTTGCGCCCCTCAGCATCGACTCGCGCTCGACCAACGAGCTGCGGTGGAGCATTGTTGGCGCCCGAGTACCACTGCGTAGAGCGGTGGCCGACGAGCACCACTTCGGCTCCGTCGTGCACCACATCGGCGGCGGTCACCTTCTCGGGCCAGATGGCACCGGGGTCATCACGACCGAGACCTTCAGCGTCGCTGCGGTCAAGCACACGGAAGCGCAAGTCGGCATGAATCCAACGGGGTGCGTCACTCAAACCGACGTCGGCAATGAACTCGGGATAAATGGTCAATCGGGGTGCGAGCGCTCGGCCGGCCCGCTCGGTGACTGCACGCAATTTGTCGAGGTCAGGCCACGGTCGCTCAGGGTTCACATGGTCGGCGGTGATCGGTGAAACACCGCCCCAGTCGTCGATGCCCGCAGTGAGCAGCACGCCGAAATCGTCGCTCAGGTTCGGTGGTGCTTGCAGATGAATTTCGGGCGGCAGTATCTGGCGTGCAACCGCGATCGACCACAGATACTCGTCACCGTCGCACGCCGGCTCGTGTTGCATGCCCGTGCGCGGCTTGGGCAAGAAGTTCTGCACGATCACTTCTTGCACGTGACCGTGCCGCTCGTGCGACGCGGCAATGGCTTCGAGCGCGGCAATGCGGTCTTCACGCGATTCGCCAATGCCCACCAAGATGCCCGTAGTAAATGGGATGTTCAGTTCACCGGCGAACTCGAGCGTGTCGAGACGCCGTTGCGGCACCTTGTCTGGCGCACCGCGGTGACACTCGAGGTCATCGCGCAGCGTTTCGATCATCATCCCCTGTGATGGCGAAACTCGGCGCAGCATCGCCAACTCGTCTTTATATAGGGCACCCGCATTCGCGTGCGGTAGCAAGCCCGTTTCGTCGAGCACCAACTTCGCCATGTCGTGCAGGTAGTGCACCGTTGAGTCGTAGCCGTTGTTGCGCAACCAGTCGGCGGCGATGTCGTAGCGCAACTCGGGTCGCTCGCCGAGCGTGAAGAGCGCCTCGTGGCAACCGCTTGCAGCGCCACGCTTCGCGATGGTGAGCACCTGGTCGGGCGAGAGATACGGCTGTTCAAGTCGCGCCGGCGGCTGGGCGAAGGTGCAGTATCCGCACTTGTCGCGACACAGCATCGTGAGCGGAATGAACACCTTCGGTGAATACGTGACGCGGGCGCCATAGTGCAGATCGCGAATCTTTCGAGCGTCACGCAGCAACTCGTCGAGCGGTGCGTCGAGCAGGTGGCGGTGTTGCACGAGAGTCCTTCGGGCAGGCGAGTGCTCGCCGGCCCCACGTCGTAGTGATGTTGTGTCAGGACTCGATCGAGCAGGTCGCAGTTGTTAGAGGTGCGACTCGCTCGTATTCACCGAGCGCCTCAACCATAGCAACTAGGCGTCGCCGATGGCGCGGAACAAGGCCCGCACGTTCTGACCGCTCATCGGCACTCGGTTGCCGGTGCGTGAGATGAACCCCAGTTGCACCCCCGTTGCCGGATCAAGCACGGTGAAGAACTGCTCGTGCCCGTGTTGGTCGACCACTACATCAGTGAGTAGTGGAATATTTGCCGCTCGCAACAGCTCTTGCACGTAACCCGCGTTCAGCACTTCGATGGCGATGTGTTGCACACCAGAGCCGTGCTCAGACAAGTGTGCGTCGACCGCCTTGTCGCCTGGGCCAACGAGCACGACGGTGACACCGCCACCTTCGGCAACCTTGATCGCAGTGTCGTCGGTGTTGTTGACGGCAAAGCCAATGGCGGCCAAGAAGTTTGACGCTGCAGCGAGGTTCGCCACCGCCACCACGACGTGATCGATGCGACATGCCACGGCATCGAGTGCTGATGCAAGAACATCTGCAATTTTTGCAGGCTTCTCGAATGGTTTGACGTGTGCCACTTCGATGCGATGGGTCTCAGAAAGAAGGATGCGGAAGAGCTGCTCGACGAAATCTGGGTCAACGTCGTTGTCGATCGCCCACTGCCGACGAGTGGTCAAGACTTCACGAACGCGCTGCGGCTGGATGACTGCGGTGTGCGTCTGCGATTTCAGGTCGGCGACTTCCCGACACACCTCCATGCGTTGGGCCAACAGCTCGACGATCGCCGAGTCGATGTCGTCGATTTGTTTGCGCAGGTCGTCGAGGCTGCTCATCGTCGCCACCTGGCGAACCAGCTGCGCTGGCTCGCGCGACCGAGGCCGGCATTCGCGCGACCCATGCCCGCATCGGTGCGCCCCGCGCCAGCGCCGAGTGTCTCGACCAATCGCGCGACGTGTTTCGCCAAGACATCGATCTCGATGTTCACCTTGTCGCCGGGCTTGCGCGCCCCGAGCGTGGTGACCGAAGCCGTATGAGGAATGACCGCAACCCGAAACGTGTCGGTCGTCAAGCCAAAGGCCGTCAGGCTGACGCCATCGACGGTGATCGAACCCTTCTCGACAACGAGCCGCATCGCATCACGCGGAATACGAACGCAGAAGTCTGGCGCTGCCGAGACGACTTCTCCGACGAAATCGACGTGGCCCAACACGACGTGTCCGCCGAAGCGTCCGTCGGCAGCCATCGGGCGTTCGAGATTGACGCCGTCGCCAACACGAATCGCGCCGAGGTTGGTGCGCGAGTAGGTTTCGTCACTGACGTCGGCCTCCCACCAGTCGTCGCCACGCGCAACGACGGTGAGGCAACATCCGTTAACGGCGATCGATGCACCGATGCTGCTGTCTTTCAGCACATCGCGAGCGCCGATGCGCAGTCGCGAACCGTCTCGTGCGAGCACCGAACCGAGCTCTTCGACGATGCCCGTGAACACGCGCTCAACGCTAACTGTCGGCACGTGGGCAGTGTCTCGCACGGGTGCACCGTGCCCAGCACACCTACCTCAGTCAAGCACTCGCAGTCGTACCAGCTGGCCAGCAACCTCGAGCACCTGCACCTTGGCCGGCGTTGCTCCCCAGTCGCCGGCAACAAAGACGCTCCCTACTTCGGGACAGAGGCCACTTCGAAAGTCTCTGAACAGTGCGGTGAGCTGCTCGTCAACCTCGCTGTTGAAGTCAACCAGCACATCGACATGCGGATGCGATGCAAAGAACTCATCCTCAGAGTTGGGCATGTGGGTTCTCCATTTCGTGACAGAGCGTGGCAAGAAGGCGACCGATTGTCAAGTCGTCGAC
>RFMM01000074.1 GCA_009927665.1 Actinomycetota bacterium | reverse complement strand
CTAACGCCCGCAATTCAGATGGTCTGAGCCGCATCTATAGGTTCGCCTTAGCCTGAAAGAAGAAGGGCTTCATGAAGATCTCCGTTTTTGGCGCTGGCTACGTCGGTCTCGTGACTGCGGCGTGTTTCGCTGAGGTCGGTCACCATGTCGTTTGTTGCGACAAAGATGCAATGAAAATTGATTCACTGCGCACCGGCAAGGTTCCATTCTTTGAGCCTGGCCTCAGTGAACTCGTCACCAGTGGCGTGAAGGGTGGTCGGCTCGAGTTCACGAGCGACGTCGCCGTGGCGACTGCCAGTGCCCGCGTCGCAGTGTTGGCGGTCGGTACTCCGTCCAATGATGATGGCTCCACCGACTTGCGTCAGATTCACGCCGCTGCGCGAGAAATCCGCGGTCACGTGCAGCAACCATTGACTGTGCTCGTAAAGAGCACGGTGCCGGTCGGCACGAACGCCATGCTGTCCGCGATATTCGCGGGTAAGTCGGTGAACGTGGTCTCAAACCCGGAGTTTCTCCGCGAGGGCTCGGCGGTCGCCGACGGACTCAAGCCTGATCGCATCATTGTCGGCGCTCGCACCAATGCCGATCGCGAACTGATCCGTGAGCTCTACGAACCGTTCGCGCGCAACCACGAAAAACTCATGTTCATGACGCCCGAATCGGCAGAACTCGTCAAGTACGGCGCTAACTCGATGCTCGCGACCCGCATCTCGTTTATGAACGAACTGGCGGAATACGCCTCGCGCATCGGCGCCGACATCGAGGATGTCCGTCGCGGCATGGGTGCCGACCCGCGCATTGGCTCGAGCTACTTGTATCCGGGCATCGGCTTTGGTGGCAGCTGCTTTCCCAAAGACCTACGGTCGCTCGAACATCAATTGCTCGAGCACCAGATCGAACCCAAGATCATCACGTCGGTAATCGCCCGCAACGAACGACAGATCGAACTGGTGGTCGACGCAGTCCTTGATGCCGTGAAGTCGCAAGCTAAGCCCGTCGTCGTGATGTGGGGCGTTTCGTTCAAGCCGAACACCGACGATGTTCGAGAAGCCCCCGCCCTTAAGGTCGCACAACGCTTGCTCGAGCGAGGTGTGCAGGTGCGCGCCGCCGATCCGATCGTCACGCAGGCGCAGATCGATGCCGTGCTCGGCAAGGGTCGGGTGTCGCTCATCGAGTCGGAGATGAAGGCTGCCGAGGGTGCCGACGTGCTTGTGCTCGTCACCGAATGGCGTCAGTACCGCAGCCCCGACTTCGAAGAACTTCGCGCACTCATGCGCGGCAGCACCTTGATCGACGGTCGCAATCAGTGGAGTCGTCGCCAGGTGAATGCAGCGGGCTTTACATACGTGGGAATCGGCCGCAGTTGACCGCCACGCTCGTCACCGGCGTCGGTGGCTTCATCGGTGCCGCCGTTGCGAATCGTCTGCTTGCGAATGGCTGCGAAGTGATTGGTGTCGACAACCTCAACGACTACTACGACGTGCGTCTGAAGGAGCACCGGTTGGAGGGGCTGCGAACCCACAAAGGTTTCATCTTCAAGAAGCTTGACATTGCCGACCACGACGTCGTACTGAGCCTTTCATCGGAGTTGTCGGGTGCGCCGATCGTGCATCTCGCGGCACAAGCAGGCGTTCGATTCTCCATCTCACAGCCGCGCACCTATGTGGCAAGCAACCTCGTCGGCTTTGCCAACATCGCCGAGCTTGCTCGTCGCGCGCGCTCGTCGCACCTGGTGTATGCGTCCACCAGCTCGGTGTATGGCCTTAACTCGCGACGTCCATTTCGCGAGACCGACCTGACTAGGCATCCCCTCAACCTGTATGCCGCGACGAAACTCGCCAACGAGGCGGTCGCCCACTCGTACTCGCACTTATTTGAGGTGCCGACGAGTGGTCTGCGTTTCTTCACCGTCTACGGCCCAGCTGGGCGCCCCGACATGTCACCATTCATTTTTGCCCGCAAGATCATGCGCGGTGAGACAATTCAGTTGTTTGATCACGGCAACGGTGTTCGCGACTACACCTACATTGATGACATCGTCGATGGAATAATCGCCGTGCTTGAACGCCCAGCCACCAGCGACCAAAGCTTCGACACGATCTCACCCGTTGCAGACAAAAGCAGCGCACCGTTTCGCGTGTTCAACATCGGTTCTGGAAACCCTGTCGTGGTGCGCGACTACCTCTCGCTCTTGAGCAAGGCACTCGGGCGTGAAGCGATCGTCGAGCACCAGCCACCGCAGAGTGGCGACATGGATGCGACCCACGCCGACACAACGGCCCTCCGCGAAGCCACGGGTTGGCAACCGCGTGTGATGCTGGCCGAAGGAACTGCGAGACTCGCTGAGTGGTGTCGTGCGCACGAGTCGTTGCTAGGCGCCTAACTTGTAATCAACTGTGCTCAGCACGGCAAAGTTAGACTGAAATAGATGTCGCAGCCGTTTGGTTTGGTGCTGTGCGTGATACCGGCACGCGGCGGCTCAAAGGGTTTGCCGGGCAAGAATTTGATGAAGCTGGACGGTGAAACGCTCGTCGCCCGTGCAGTTCGACACGCCCGCGAATCGGGGGTTTGCGACCAAATTGTCGTCACGACCGACAGTAATGCCATTGCCGAAGAGGCTCGTCGTGCTGGTGCGCAGGTGCCGTTCTTGCGCGATGAAGCGCTGTCGGGCGACCTTGCCACCACCGAAACCACTTTGCAAGATGCGCTACAGCGATCAGAACAAGCCTTCGACTGCATGTTTGACATTTGCGTCTTCATCGCGCCAACTGACATCTTTCGCGTGCCTCGATGGATTGCCGATTGTGTCGCGGCCTTGCGATCTGACGCGACCCTGGAGAGTGCATTCGTCGGCCTCTCCACGCACAAAAACTATTGGGAACAGACGGAAGATGGTTCTTGGGTGCGTCTGCGCGACTGGATGAAGGTCTATTCCTCACGCCAGATTCGCCGTCGTGTGGTGCGCGAAGACACCGGTCTGGCGAGTGCTAGCAGGGCTTCGCTGTGGCGTGAGGGTCGTCGAATCGGAGACCGCGTCATGGTCTTGCCGCACGACGATGACTTCACCTCGATCGACATCCATAAGCGGGAGGACCTCGATCTCGCCCACGCCGCGCTCGCCATCAGGGCACAGAAGTGAGGCCGAGCTGAGATGAAGAACTCGAAGGTCTCCATCATCGTTCGCACCAAGAACGAAGAACGCTGGATCGACAAGTGTCTGGCGGCCATCGCCGAGCAGCACCACAAGAATCACGAGGTGATCGTGGTCGACAACGACTCCACGGATGCGACCGTCGCTAAGGCAATGGCCTTCGCCGTCAAGGTCGTGAAGATCTCACAGTTCCGCCCCGGTGAGGCGCTTAATGTCGGCATTCGCGCATCGAGTGGCGACGTGATCGTCTGCCTCTCTGCGCACTGCATTCCAACCGCGCCAGACTGGCTCGGTAACTTGATCGCCCCGCTCGCTAACACGAATGTGGCTGGCGTGTACGGTCGTCAGGAGCCGCTGCCATTCTCTGACCCGCATGACAAGCGCGACCTCCTCACCGTGTTTGGACTTGATCGCAAGGAACAGCAGCGCGACCCGTTCTTCCACAATGCAAACTCGGCAATCTTGCGCAGCACGTGGGAGAAGTTCCCATTTGACGAACAGGTGAAGAACCTCGAAGACCGTGTCTGGGGTCAGGCGGTCATCGATGCTGGTCGCACCATCGTGTATGAACCGTCAGCGAGTGTGTACCACTGGCACGGCATTCACCAGGGCCTCGATGCCAAGCGTGCTCATGGTGTCGTTCGAGTGATGGAATCAATTCATGGAGAGAGCGTGTTGCCAGACTTTCTCTCCCCAGAGCGACAGAACAACCTTGTTGTTATTCCCGTGCGCGCCCAGCCGGAGTTTGCCCTGCAGAGCGAGTTGTTACAAAGCACGGTATTGCAGGCCAAGGAACTCACGAGAGCCTCACGGGTCATCGTGTCGACTGATTCATCACCACTCGCCGAAGTTGCGCGCGCTGCAGGTGCAGAGGTGCCCTTTCTGCGCCCCGCGGCCCTTGCCGACAGGTCGGTAGACATCATCGACGTGGTGCGTCACGCGCTCACTGAGGCAGAGAATACGGGACCGATTCCCGATGCTGTCGTTCTGATGGAGGTTTCGTATCCGCTGCGTCGCGTGGCCGACGTGTCGTCGATGATCGATCGGCTCTATTCCGAGGGGCTCGAAGTGGTGGTGCCCGGTCGGCGCGAACGCCGCGGTTTGTGGGCCGATCAAGATGGAGCCGTCGTGCAGGTGGGTGAGGGCTTCAAACCTCGCGACCTGAAGACCACGACTGCATACATCGGTCTCCTCGGCTATGGCACTGCGATTCGTACGGCGGCTCTGCGTTCTGACTCGCCATTTGCCGCCCGTGTCGGCGTCTTCCATGTTGACGACGAATTCGCCGCACTTGAGTTTCGCCCGAGCCTTGACCTCGACACGGCGACAGCACTGCTGAAACATCGCGGGCGCAAGTAACCATGCGCATCGCGCTCGTGGGCTGTGGGCGTGTGGCCAAGCATTACCGCTCGATGCTCGCCGACCCGTCGCTGAACGATGTTCGAGTGGTGAGTGTTTGCGATACCGACCAAGAAAGGCGCAACGACTTCGCCGAGCACTTCGGCGCAAGGGCGACGACCACCGTTGCAGAGTGCATCGAGACCGGTAACCCTGATTTGGTAGTTGTCGCGACTCCTTCTGGTCTGCACGCTGAGCACACTCGAGAGGCGCTCAAACTCGACCGTCATGTATTGGTCGAGAAGCCGGCGGCGATGCTGCCCGCGGAGATTCGCACGCTCGACGCCCTCGCCAAACAGCGCGGGCTGATGTATGGTGTGGCGTTTCAGAATCGCCTAAACCCAGCAATTCAGCTCTTGCGCGAGGCGGTACTTGAGCAGCGATTCGGGGCGGTCACCAGTCTGGCAGTTCGCTTGCGCTGGTCGCGCGAGCAGTCGTATTACGAAGACGGCTGGCACGGCACCTGGCGAATGGACGGTGGGGTCATCAACCAGCAGGCGATTCACCATGTAGATGTATTGCAATGGCTGTTTGGACCGATTGTTGAAGTGTCAGCGGCGATCGGCAACCGTCTTAACCGTCTCGAGGCCGAAGATACGCTCGTTGCGGCGTTCCGCACAGAGAGTGGATCACTCGGCACCATCGAGGCCACCACTGCCGCGCGCCCACGCGACTTTGAGGCTTCGCTGACCGTCACTGCCGAAGGTGGCGTTGCACGGGTGGGCGGCATTGCGCTCAACCTGGTGGAAGAGTTCGATTTCGTCGCCCCACGCGACGACGACGCACGGCGAGCAAGAGAATCATCTATTCAGGTGCCGACGGGGTATGGCTTGAGTCATGCGCCACTCTTGCGTCAGGTTGCCGACCGCCTGCGTGACGGTCGCACAGATGCGCCGGTGAACGCCATCGACTCAGTGCACACCTGCGAGGTGATCCACGCCCTCTACCGCAGCCACGAGGTGCACGGCTGGGTGCCGGTGGGCAGCGAGACTCAGTCGGCAAGACTTGGAAAGGGCGCACGATGACCGAGATTCAGAACAAATTCCCAGGTAAGGACGTGACACCCGAAGACCTATCTTCGAAGTTCCCGCTCGTCGCTAAGCGCGACCCTGCGCATATCTCCCGCTTCACTATCGCCGGCGTTGAGTTCGGCGGCGCTGATATTCCGATCATGGCAGGCCCCAACATGGTCGAGTCGAAGGAACTGATTGTCGACATCGCAAAGAACGTAAAGCGACTCGGTGCGCACTTCTTGCGAGGCGGGGCGTTCAAGCCGCTTACTTTCCCATATCGCAGTGCCAAATACAACGAGACACGTGAGCAAGGCATTGAGTGGTTGGGTGAAGCCAAGCGAGTAACGGGAATTCCCGTAATCACCGAAGTAATGGAAGAGCGTTACCTCCCACTTGTGTGTGAAGTTGCCGACATCATCCAGATCGGTTCGCGCAACATGCAGAACTATCCCTTCCTCACCGCGTGCGCCCGCACCGGCAAGCCGCTCATGTTGAAGCGTCATTATGGCGCGTCGCTGCGCGACTGGCTCGGTGCCGCCGAGTATCTGTTGGTGGAGGGCAACGAGAAGGTCATGCTGTGCGAGCGCGGCATCACCACGGCACACACGCACCGCGCGACCTCGCGATTCTTGCTCGACTTGCAGGTGATTCCCGCCGCTAAAGAGCTCACACACCTGCCGGTCGTTTCGGATCCTTCACACGCCACCTTCTGGGCGCCGTGGGTAACGCCAATGGCGCTGGCGTCAGTAGCGGCAGGTGCCGACGGCTTGATGATCGAAGTGCATCCGACACCAAGCGAGGCGGCAGTTGACCCCCTGCAGCCCCTCGATTATCAGCAGTTTGG
>RFMM01000017.1 GCA_009927665.1 Actinomycetota bacterium | reverse complement strand
GGGGTGCGTCGTTGCGTTGATTCTCTCGGTGGTACTGGGTGTAACACCGGTTTCAGCTCATTCCGAACTTGAATCGATTAGCCCTGCAAATGGAGCAACTGTTGCCTCGGCGGTTCGAACAATCACGCTGACCTTCAACGACGAAGTCAGCAGTCCGCGCATCGTCGTGCGCGGTTCAAACAAGACTTTGGTCACCGGAACCACCCGCCGCAACGGTGAACGAGTCGTCTTCACTGCAACTCGGCCACTACGTAGTGGAACATTTACCGTGAGTTGGCGGGTGCGCAGCGCCGATGGCCACTTCATTTCCGGCACATCTCGATTCGCGGTGAAACAAGCGCCTTAGTGCACTGGCCTGTCGGAATTCGCCCCACATCGGCGAGACTGACAGGGTGACCTCGAGTGATGCCGAGTTTGATGACGCAGTGCGGTGTCACGCAACAAGGGTTCGTCACTACGCGCTGCGCCTCGTGCGCGACCCTTGGTTGGCCGACGACGTTCTGCAAGAGACCTTCCTGCGTGCTTGGAAGTATTGGTCGACCTTTCGTTCTGATTCGAATCGCGAAGCCTGGCTGATTCGCATCTGCCGCAACGTCGCATTTGACTTGCTCGCACAACGAAATCGACGCCGAGAATCACCACTTCGAGACGAAGAAACAAGCGGAGCTTCGAGCCTGTTATCGCTCGACACCAGTGAGGCGCTACTCGACTTGTCTCTTGAACACCGCGAAGTGATTTTTCTCGTCGACTTTCTTGAATATGAATACGACGTCGCAGCCGAGATTCTGGGCGTGCCAGTTGGCACGGTGAGATCACGCCTGCACCGTGCACGTTCGGCCCTACGCACTTCAATGCGAGACGCCGAGCATGCATCACCTTCGACCGTGACACGTTCGGCATGACGAACGACGCCGAGTTCGTGCTGGCGGAAGTCAACCGCTTTCGACGTGCAACACCGATCGGCCGACTGCTTCTCGCCGCATTGTCTGCGATACAGCTGTTTCTCGCGATTCCGTGGCTGTTTGGTTCGTCTCCGCTATTCGGCGCTGAAACTGCTGACATGCATCTCACGCGCGATGGCGCGTTGGGGATCATTTTCGCTTTGAGTGGGCTGTCGGTTGCCTGGCGAACTCGACTCGCATTCTTCGCCCTGCCGCTCGTGTTTGT
>RFMM01000080.1 GCA_009927665.1 Actinomycetota bacterium | reverse complement strand
GTCGCCCGCAACTGCGGTACACGACGCACGAGGAAGTGGTCGACCACCCACACCACCACCATCGAAAGCCCGAGCAGCGGAAACAACACGCCAAGCACCGCAGCAATAATGACTGCACCTCGCACCATGCCCGCGTCGTAGGGTCGGCGCGGAAACCCGAGCGAGCCACGTGGCCGACGTTTCCAATACATGATTGGTGCAGAGATGATGGAGAACATGACGCCGAGGCTGACTGCACCCATGACGACTCCGTTCATCACACCGAGCTGACGGCCCATGTGGGCATCGACTCCCCATGCGGTGATCTTTGCAAGCAGACCAAACGACGTATGCCAACTGGCCTCAGCCAAAACCTCACCGTTGTATTGATCGACATACACGGTGCGTTCGTCTTGCGCTGGCGATGGCCATGAGTTTGACAACGTGAAGACGCCGGTTTCATCGGCTGGCAATCCGATGGCGAAACCTGGCTTCATATCGATTTCTCGAGCACGTGCGACGACTTGTTCGAGGGTGAGTGTTGACGTGCTGGTGCCGCCCATCGACACCGAATGATCTGACTGCGGAACGTCGCGCAATTGGTTGGCCCAAGAGATCTTCAAGCCTGGCGTCTCCAAACTTTTGGCATCTCTCACGACACCTGACACGGGGTCTTCGGCGGGGAAGTTGTAACCCGAGTCAAGACGATCAATCAGTGGTCCCCACATCGCTGCACCCCAGAAGCCTGACCACGGCAGGCCGGTGATGGCGAGAAATACGAGCACTGGCGCGGCAATTGATCCGACGGTTGAGTGCATGTCGCGCCAACGGCGGCGACCTTTTTCGCGGAACCGCGGGATGAAGGCACGCTTCCACGCATTCGGCACTCGTTTGCGTGGAAACCACAGGTACATGCCGGTCACCGCCATGACGATGGTCCAACCACCCACAATCTCGACGAGGTAGTCGCCCCAACGACCCATCCAGAGCGTGCCATGAATCTGCGTCGCAACAAAGTCGATGCGCGTGTCGTTGTCGATGTGACCGAGCACCGCGCTATCGGCAGGGTTTACGTACACCGACAGGCTCTTGCCGTCGTCGGTCGTGATGTCGAATTGCGTCGCGCGACCGGCATCGCGCGGTGGCACCACGGCGTCGATGAGTGCTTCGGGATACGTGTTGAGCACTGACTGTTGTTGCTGTGCGAAGCTGACCGGTGTCGCCACCGTCTCGACGTACAACATGTCGCCGTACGCCCAGCGTTCGACGGTCGGCTTGATGAGAATGACGAACCCTGTCACTGCGAGGGTGAGCAAAATCGGCAACACGAAGATTGCCGCGTAGAAGTGCCAACGCCATGCGGCTCGCCAGCGTGAGGCGGCGTCGTTTACCGAGGCGGTTGCAGCATCGGTAAACGGTGAGTCATTTTCGGTGGAGGTCGTCATAAGGGTCAAAGTTCTCTCTTGTTGCAGTTTCCGCTGGTGGTTCGGGTCGGTGAGTAGACCTCGTTTCGGCCGAATTGGTTCCCTTGGTCTGGTCGATGCTGCGGCGTGATTCAGCCAGGGTCTGCAGATACCGACCGAGCATGAAAGCGATTGCTGCGAGACCCAACATCATCGCCACAAAGCTCGCCCAACCGAACCCAGTGGGCCCCCCACCCGTTTCGGCTTCGTGGGTGATCCACCATGACGCGGCTGGCATGTGGTTCGTCACTTCACGACTCGCATTCCGCTCTGGCGCCGCGATCGTGGCCCACGCGGACGCACGAAGATTGCGATGCCGACCCCGATTGCTGCTGAGAGAAGGTGCACCCATTCAAAGCCCGACGTCACGTGCTCGGCGAAGTAGTCGATGAAGGCAAACGCGGTCTGCATGATCATCAGC
>RFMM01000064.1 GCA_009927665.1 Actinomycetota bacterium | reverse complement strand
TGCGCGACCCGTGGTGGAAAACCGCACAAGTCTGTTGATCGATTTGCGCACGCCATAACTCAGTTATCGGGTGACAACTGGCACTCGATTCATTACTGGCTGAGGAACTTTCTGGCTCTCATCGCTGTCTCCCTTTTTACCGACTCTTCGGTAACGGCTTCGAGCGACCGACTTCGCTCACAGAGGATGCATAAACATGAAACACAACATCATGCGAGCAGCGCTTAGCGTTGCCCTCGCCCTAGGTGCCGTGCTCGGCACAGGTGTCGGTAACGCTTCGGCGCACGCGTCGATTCAGCTCTACGGCGAACAGGCCACACCGGGTGGATATGGCGTGGTCTTTATTCGTATTCCGCACGGCTGCACTGGTGGGCTCACCACCGACCGAGTCGTCGTCTCAATTCCCGCTGAGTTCGCCTCGGTTCGTCCACAATTGATCCCTGGCTGGACGGCAAGCCGCACGTTGGTCGGCACGACGGTCACTGAGGTGCAGTGGAGCGGCGGTGCACTCAAGAACAGTGAGTTCGCCGACTTCGGTATCTCTGTTCGTTACCCGACAACTGCTGGAACCTACGGAATGAAGGTCGTTCAGTACTGCGGTTCGGTGACTACAACGTGGGACGGTGCAGACCTGCCAGAGCTCGTTGTTGCTCCGATGCAACCTGACTACCCCGTAGCTGTGGCCGTTGCCGAGCATGATGGAGCAATGAAGATCGTGCTCGATGCTTCAACCGTTCACGCGGGTGATCGCATCACCGCGCACGTCAAGGTAGACGGCAAGACTGTTCGCAAGATGGCAATCACGCTTGACGACCGTGGCGACGCCGTCACCGAACTCGCGATGAAGGGTGTGACACCAAAGGGAGCGCGATACCGAATTCTCGAAGGCGCCGTGGTTGACGTGACTCTCAACAAGGTGCTCGTTGGGTCAGCCACACTCGGGGCGGCAACGGGAACCGCTTCTTCGGGCCACAATCACTAACCATGCCATCGCTGCGACGCACCCCCACCAGTTTCCCCTACACGTTGT
>RFMM01000106.1 GCA_009927665.1 Actinomycetota bacterium | reverse complement strand
GAGATGCAGTGGATGCAAATGGCCGTCAAACCCGCCAAGCCGTTCGCCTTCGGTTTGCTAGCGAGCAGTGACCGTCGCGTACCGATTTTTGGTCTGCCCGGCAACCCCGTTTCGTCGATGATCAGTTTCGAACTGTTGGCTCGACCGGCGTTACGCAAGATGATGGGGCACACGGCCAACCTGCTGCGCCCAAGCGTGCGCGCGATCGCCGACGCACCACTGCGCCGCAAGCCCGACGGCAAGGTGCACTTCATGCGGGTGTTCGGCCACTTTGCGACTGACGGCCGTCTGCACGTGCGCGATACTGGGCCACAGGGCAGCCATCAACTGGCGGCCACCGCCGCGGCGAACGCTCTGGCGGTCGTGCCAGATGGCAACGGCATTGAGGCTGGCGACGAAGTTGAAGTGATGCTGCTGGCGTAGCATTTCGCCATGCCGACGAGCCACGCGCAAGCGCAACCGCCGGCCAAACCCGAACTGATTGATTCATTCGGTCGCACCGTGCGAGATTTGCGCATCTCGGTGACCGATCGTTGCAACTTCCGCTGCACCTATTGCATGCCCGAAGAGGGGATGACATGGCTGCCGCGCACCGAGGTGTTGTCATACGAAGAGATTCGTCGCGTGGCCAAGGTGTGTGTCGACCGGTTCGGTGTCGACGGCATTCGCCTCACGGGCGGCGAGCCAACGGTGCGGGCGCACTTGCCGGTGCTCATTGCCCGCCTCGCCGAACTCACCGTGCCAGCTGATGCAGATTCACCGCGCGCCGGTCAACCCATCGACCTGGCACTCACCACCAATGGTGCGACCCTCGCGCTCATTGCTGACGACCTGCGACACGCGGGGCTCGCACGCATCAACGTGAGCCTCGACACGCTGCAACGTGAGCGGTTTCGCAGCATCACCAGACGTGACGACCTCGACCGTGTGCTCGAGGCATCGATGCCGCACTTGCTGCGGGCTTCACGCCCGTCAAGGTGAATGCCGTGATACAACGCGGCGTCAACGACGACGAGATCGTGGCACTCGCGCAGTTCGGGCGCGACAAGGGTGTCGAGGTGCGATTCATCGAATACATGCCGCTCGATGCACAAGGCCACTGGCTCAACGAGTCAGTCGTCGGGCAAGACGAGATTGTCGCGGCGATTCACGCCGTGTTTCCGCTCGAGCAGCTGCCAGCGCGCGGTGCGGCGCCCGCAGATCGTTGGCGATACCTCGACGGCATGGGCACCGTCGGTGTGATTCCGACCGTTACCAAACCGTTCTGCGGCGATTGCGATCGAGTGCGGCTAACTGCCGACGGGCAGTTTCGCACGTGTCTGTTTGCCACTGACGAGTTCGATGTGCGCGGTCTGTTGCGATCAGGAGCCACCGACGACGAAGTCGAGGCGTTGTTGCGCCGCGCTGTCGGCACGAAATGGGCGGGCCACCGCATCGGCGACGTTGCCTTCGTGCGCCCGCGTCGTTCGATGAGTCAGATAGGTGGATGACATGAACGACCACCTCTGCCTGCCATGAGCGACGCCACCTTTTCACACCTCGACCCGCTTGGTCGCGCGCGCATGGTTGATGTGACGCCGAAAGAACCAACCCATCGTCGTGCGATGGCGCGCTGCAAGGTGTTCATGCAGTCAACGACGACGGCTGCCATCGCCAATCGCGAGGTGAAGAAGGGCGACGTGCTCGCCGTCGCACGCGTAGCCGGCATTCAGGCAGCGAAACGCACAAGCGACATGATTCCGCTGTGTCATCCACTGCTGATTGGGTCGGTCACCATCAACTTCGAGATCGGCGATGCCTTCGTCGCGGTCGAGTGTCATGTCGACACGATCGACCGCACCGGGGTAGAGATGGAGGCGCTGCACGCTTGCTCGGTGGCCGCCCTCACCATCTACGACATGTGCAAAAGCGCCGACCGCGAGATGGTCATCGGCGACCTCACCCTGTGGGAAAAGTCGGGCGGACGCCAAGGCACCTACCGCCGTGCCGCCCTGTGAGGGTCGTGCCGCCCTCTTACGACCCTGCCGTTGCGTAACGACCCCTCCCATAGACCGGTCGGCGCCGTAACCAAATCGCAATAGACTGGGGAGACCCCATGGGCAACGTCATCCTTCTCGTCGTCGTGGCTGCCTGGGCAGCCGTGCTCTTGCCGCCGCTGGTTCGCTCGCGCATGCACCGCTCGCCAGGCACCTCGGTTGACCACTTCCGCCGCCAACTGACGTCGTTGCAGCGAGAGGGTCGCCCACTCGCCCGTGGGGCCTCGGGTCGACCCGCACCACGCCGCGACCCCTATGCACCGTTCGCGGCCCCGTTGCGTGGCGCCGCCCGTCCGTTTGCCCCCGCTGCCCGCGCCATGGGCCGACCGTTGCGTCAAGTGGGTCATGCCACCTCGTCGATCGTGCGCCCGACCGGCGAGCGCCGCCACGCTCGATTCGAAGGCGAATACTTCGAACGTGAGCTGATGCGTCGCCGTCGTGCCAATTGGCTGTACGGCCTCGTCGGCACCGCCGTGGTGTCGCTCTTGCTCGCAGTGTCGATGCGCGAGATCTTCTTCGTGTGGGTCTTTGCGCTGTCGACGCTGGCCACGATTGGTTACTGCTACCTGCTCGTGCAGTGGCGCACCCAGCGCGACCACGAGCGCTATCGCCGCCAGTTTCGCCGCGTCGCTTGAACCGTCGCAAGTCGCCCCCAAAGCGTTCACGGCGTCGCGGGCCGCGCGTCGGCACCACGTATAAAAGCGCAGCCGACATCAAGCGTCTGCTCGTTGAGGCCGTGCAAGGGCTCTTGGCGCGCGGGGTGCCCGTCTCAGAGCTCACGGGCAAAATGGTGACCGAAGAGGCCGGAGTCGACAAGATGTATGTTCGTCGCTTCTTTGGCAGTCTCGACCTTCTTTTGTTGGCTGCTCTCGAAGATCTGCTCGTGCGCCGAATGCGTTCGCTCATCAGCTCAGACCTCTTTGACCCGATGGCGGGCGGCGCCATCGATAGCCGAGCGGGGCACGCTTTTCAGTTATTCTCGCATCTCGCGCCGAACAAAGACCTTCAGCCACGCCTGGCCGCCGTGGGTACAGCGGTGGTCTCGGTGTTTGGCCAACAACTCCGTGGCGAATTCGGGCTCTCTGAAGATGTTGCCAAGCGCGAGGCCATCGTCGGCTTGCTCTTGGGTGTTGGCTATCTGTCGGTCGGCCATCTCATGCCGACATCGGCACTCAACGTGCTTGATTGGTTGTCGACGCGCCGCGAATCACTTCGGCAACGCCGCACCTGACAGCCCGCCTCGCGGCCCCCTATCAGGGTCTACCGCAGTTACGCGCGGGGGTCTTCACACCTGGAGGGCACGGGTTGTTGCTCTTTGGCGGATTGATACTCCAGTCCAGCGGGGCGTTCTTCACTCGTGTGTCGAGCGTGGTGACGGTCGGGTCGCTCTGCTTGTCGGTCTCAGCATCAGACGATGAGCAGGAGGCGAACGTCAACGTGAACGCTGCAAGAAGTGTTGAAAACTTTGGAAAGCGAGCCCTTGTCATAGTAATAAAAGTTATAACATACCTGTATGGTCGCTGTCAAGTCAGTCAACTTGAGATCATCGTCGACGGCTCGTCGCCGGTGCGGCTGGCTGCTCGCGCTCAGTGTGGCCGCAGTTTCGCTGACGTCGTGCGGGTCGTTGGCGGCTCGGGCGCAGCCGGTGGCGACCGGCTTGCAGCCGATTTCCGATGGCTGGTCGTTTCCGAACTTTCCGTCAGAGGCGCTACCGGAGTACAACTTCGACGAGATCGACATGGTTGCGATGTTCGGCTCAGAAAGCGAGATATGTGTCAACGGCGTTGACGACCCATGCGTTTTGACGGCCGAAGCCGCCGCGTGGGCGCAGATGATCAATCAGGCGAGGGCATCGGGCCATTGTCAAGGGCTCGCCGTGGTCGCGGCACGGCGATTCAACGAGGCGCTCTCGCCGCAAACCGCGAACCTCAAGTTGGCGACATCCGAAGTTCGTTTGGTGACTCGGGCGTTCGCGTTGCAGTTCGTCCCCGAAGCGCAACAAGAAGTTGCCGAGTCGCTCAGTTTGTCGTTGAAAGAAAAGATCGACATCCTCTCGAAGTCGTTTGAAAGCGGGCTCGTCAAGCACACCGTCGGGCTGTACACGGCAAGTGCGGGTCACACGGTGACGCCCTTTGCGTTGGAGTATCCAGACGACTCGACGGCTCGAATCATG
Source organism: Actinomycetota bacterium (assembly GCA_009927665.1). Taxonomy (GTDB): domain Bacteria; phylum Actinomycetota; class Acidimicrobiia; order Acidimicrobiales; family Ilumatobacteraceae; genus F1-60-MAGs027. Next base: position 1,602 of record RFMM01000106.1, on the reverse strand, counting down.
GTGTATGACTCGAACTGGCCCGGTCGAAATCGTTATATCGATGTCGACCTCAAGAATGAACGATGGGTCTTTTCATTTGCGAGTGACTCACCCGAACTTGACGCAAATCCTTGGTCGGGTGGCACCGGAGATTTTGATCTGACTTCGGTTGACTTACAAGGTTCGACATGTCCGTTTTGTTCGTCAGCGGGAGACGTAAAGAACACCACGCTTGTGGTGCGTACAGACAGCGACGATTGGAGTATTGAGTCAGAGGGCCTCGTGCTGACGGCGGAGTCGCGCGGCATTATCAACGGCGCTCAGGTAAACACAGTGAAAGCGGCGTCGTCGCGTTCAGTATTTGAATACGTCATTCAGCTGCCAGGCGGTCTTGCGGAGTCAGAAACGAAAAGGGGCTTCAGCCTGAACTTTCCTGGTACCGCCAGCGTCTTTGCCCAACTGCCGAACGGAGTCGCGAGAATTCAAACTTCGCCAAAGGCGACCGCGCCAGTTCTTCTTTCTGGTGATGCGATAACCACATCAGATCCAGCAATCGCGCTATCGATGTCTTCGGGAAACCTTGTCGCTACGGTGCAAGGTGCAGCAGCTTCGTTGTCGGCTGAGACCGACTCACTCAACGTCGCGATTGCGTTGCCAAACGGTGAGATCATCCAGCGACAGGTCGAAGAGGGTCAGTCTGCCCTCAAGGTTGAGTCAGACGCGGCGAATGGTCAAGTGTTGATTCAGCAGTCGACGGCGACCGGACGAGACCAGCTCATCGCCGTCAACTCTGCTGGTGAACAGAAGGTTCTCGATGTCGTGGTGCCCCTCGGGCCGCCGTCGGTCGTTGCCGATTTGCCCGTGAGCCTTGCGAGCAAGAGCAATGCCGAACTTCCGCCCATCGAGCAACGCGACACGGCGAATCCGAACTATCGAACCGACTCGAACTACGCCGCACCGAAGGCAGAGGCGGAATCGTTGGCATCCGACATTGCAGCGTCCACGACGTTGGTTTCTGTGACGGCGCCGGTGTCGGACATCTCGACGACAACGCTCGTGAGCTCTGGCAACCCGGCGGTGCGCACTGCACCGCCCACCGAATCAATACCTGCAGTTTCTATTGCGGACGTGTCGACAACGAGTTCGACGACTACGACGTTGCCGCCTGTGACCACGACGTTGCCGCCTGTGACCACGACGTTGCCGCGTGTGACGACGACGACGTTGCGTTCGCTGCCGGCGAGTTCGACGACCACGACGTTGCCGCCTGTGACCACGACGTTGCCGCGTGTGACCACGACGTTGCCGCTTGTGACAACGACGACGTTGCGGTCGCTGCCGGCGAGTTCGACGACCACGACGTTGCCGCGTGTGACCACGACGTTGCGTTCGCTGCCGGCGAGTTCGACGACCACGACGTTGCCGCTTGTGACCACGACTACGTTGCGGTCACTGCCAGTGACTTCGAAGAGTACGGTTCCGCCCACGACAGTTCGTCGCTCGGTGATTTTTATTACGACATCGACGACGACCTCTACAACAACTGCTCCGACCACAACGACGACCCCTACAACAACTGCTCCGACCACAACGACGACCACAACGACGACCACAACGACGACC
>RFMM01000119.1 GCA_009927665.1 Actinomycetota bacterium | reverse complement strand
TCGCGGAAGTTGACGAACTGCAGCGGCAGGCCGAGGTCAGCCGACTTCAGCAGAGTGATGGCGGTTTGCAGATCGTCGCGCTTCTTGCCCGAGACTCGAATCGAATCACCCTGAGTCTGTGTTGAGACCCCCTTCGGGCCCTTTTCTTTCATCAACTTATTGATTTCACGGGCCTTGTCACTCGTGATACCAACTTTCACCGTCACCACTTGTCGCACGGAGTCGCCAGTTGCGGCCTCAATCTTCCCCCAGTCGAGACCACGCAAAGAGACTCCGCGCTTGACGAGCCGCTCTTCTAAGACAGTCTTCAGCGCGCGAAGCCGATCTTCGCTTGCGGTGCGCAGCGTCAACACCAGCTCGTTCTGTTCAATCGACGAATTGGTGTTCTTGAAGTCATAACGCTGCCCGATCTCGCGTTGGGCTTGGTCAACGGCGTTCTTCAGTTCTTGTCGATCAACTTCCGACACCACATCAAAACTCGGCACGCCCGACACGATAGCGAACACAGTAGAGTGAACCACTCGGGGTCGGTACCCAAGCGGCCAAAGGGAGCAGACTGTAAATCTGCCGGCTTCTGCCTTCGAAGGTTCGAATCCTTCCCGGCCCACGGAGAACTTTTCGTAGACTGTAATCCAATGATTGTTTCATGGGATCAGCTGCCCGCGTTGGCTGGTCGCGTCGTGATGGTAGACGGGAGCTTCGACCCGCTTCATGAGGGTCACATCGCATACTTTGCGGCCGCACGTGAGTTTGGGGATTCAGTGCTCTGCAATATTGCTGATGACTCATGGACGAAACGGAAGCATCCGGTGCTACTTCCACAAAGTGGTCGAGCGATTGTGATTGATGCCATAAGACACATTGCCTATGTACATTGCGCAAGCAACACGACGCGAGACGTACTTGAACATCTGCGCCCTCGCGTCTACGTGAAGGGAAGTGACTGGCTTCGTCGGGGTGGCATTCCGAACGATGAACAAATAGTTTGTGATCTATTGAATGTTCAGGTCCGGTATGTCGAGACAGTATTCAATAGTTCCTCGAAATTGCTTCGTCAACTGGGTGTCAGATGAAATTCGATCGAGTTGTCTCGTACCACATGAATCCCTACACGTGTGGTGTCGCCAGATTCAATCAGTCTTTGGCAAGTGCTCTAGGTATCAAGATGTACCCATTGATTCCACTACTGGATGCCGAGTTGGATTCGGCACTCGTCTCGATTAAGTGCGAAGAGTTGTCAGACGAGCATCAAGACCAGCTGCTTAGGTGGTTGCAGTCTCGGAATCGCACTATTGGGGGTTTATTCTTGCACGGACTTGATGAGTCTCCCCTTGAGGAGTCGCTGTTGCTGGCTGCGTCGCGCGTCTTTGCAGCAAGCCGTGAGATTGGCGAACGCATTCGGCATCTCAGGCGAGACACTGTTGACCTTTTTGCACCAGGCGCGTCTGTTTGCCCTTCACGGTCGAGTGCTGAGATTCGCCTATTGACCTTTGGAATGGCCCACAAGATTCGAAGTACTGGCTACCAGAGGTTGGCAAATCTCATCGCCAATGACCCCCGAACCTTTGAGCTACAAATTTCAACGGCCCTTCATGAGGGAGGCACTTTTAGTGAGGAGCTGTTCGTAGTAAACAATGAGATTCGTTCTGCCTTCTCAGGTCGCGTTCAGTTTCTCGGTTTTCTCTCTGACGATGAAATATCACATCGACTTCGGGAAACATCCTGTTTGGTGGCATTCTTTGAGAGAGGCGTTCGAGAGAACAATACGACTGTCCTAAGCGCAATGGCACATGGCTGTGCTGTCCTGACCAACCTTGACATGATGTCTCCGCGATGGATGCAGCACGGGTCGACAGTTTTGAATATCCACCAGTTGGAGACGTTTCCGCAGCTGCCAGAACTACGAGTAGTTGGCCAACGCGCCGCAGTAGCTGCGAGGGATTACAGCTTCCCACGACTTGCAGCACTCCTGAATCAAGAAGACTAGGCCGCTCGGATCTTGGACCTGTCATTCTTCAAGCGGATTGTCAAACCGGCAATCACCGCAATCATTTGGTCGTTCCGAATCCTCATCAGACAGACCTGGGTTCCGATTCGAATCGAAGTAGTCGTGATGGAACCGAGATTCTTCGGGCATCAATGTCTAGAACCTGAAGTGTTCTTGATGGACTCGCTCGAGCCTCAGAAGCCGAACAGGGTTAGAGAGATGCGTTTTGCGTGCCTCGGAAAGCGAGCCAATGCGGCAAATCAGACCCTCTGGGATATTCGCAAGAAACAATTGAGGTCAATTCCATCGTGGGTTGTTTCCGAGGTCGTGCGACAGGAGTTTGGGCGGACATCAGACAAGATCTTGGTACGTCATGCGGATTATCACCGCCTCAATAGGCTCACTCAAACTCCGACATCACTGCCAATTTCACGGGAACTGAGTAGTCGCTACGAAACCATTTGTGAACTTCACTCGGTTCCCCGACGTCCGTTGGTGATTGTGACAGTTCGAGAAGCTACAACTGGCGATGGGGATTTACGCAATCGACGAATTGCCGACTTTCGGATCGCAATAGAAACACTTGTAGGAAGGGGATATAACGTCATTCGTCTGACACACCGAACAGCTGACCCAGCAGACTTTAGTTTGGCGGGATTCATTGACTACCAAGTTGCCAGACACGGTCTTCCGGGCGATGAGCTCGCGCTCATTGCAAATTGTGATTTTGTTGTATCAACTACTACGGGTATCGATTGTCTCGCTTTGGCGTATCGAAAACCCGTCTTGTACATTGATGCAGCTCGATTCTTCTATATGTTTCTAGGTACTGAGCTTGCTACATGTCACTTGCCAGAATATGAAGATCTCGAGACGGGGCAACTAATCTCACTTCCTGAGTTACTCGACCGCGGTCTCGGCTGGGTAAAGCACTCGGAGGCTTTCGAGCTAGCCGGTGTTCGCGTTCGCAAGACGTCCCCGGCGGATATCGCGAGAGTTGTGGACGACTACGAAAGAAAAATAGGCCATCAAATGCCTACTGTCCGCGACGACGTTGAACCGCATTGGCAGAAACAACTCATGGAGCGACATGGGAAAGAAATCCTCTCTCGACATGGCAAGATCTACGCATCACTTCTCGTACCGTGACCCCAGTACTCGGCTAATCAGCTACT
>RFMM01000251.1 GCA_009927665.1 Actinomycetota bacterium | reverse complement strand
AATAGAAAGTTTTTAGTGAAGTATCATTCGAGAGAGTGCTTAAATCACTTCTAACAATGCTTGAGCAAAAGCGCCTACTGTCTCGACGCCCCTTAACTCCGCGCTTCAAGAACCGACAACAGGCTCGGGCATATGAGCGATTCATTGCCGCGATAGACGATGGTCGAATTCATTTCACCGAAGTTGACTGTCCGGTTTGTGGATTGAGGAACTTCAAGTTGATTTGCAATGTCGATCGGCAATCACTTGAGGTTGAAACCGTAAGATGTCTGTCATGCCCCACTCTCTACTCTCGTCGAAGGATGACTGAAAAATCATTAGAGATTTTTTACTCCGAGTTCTACCGAGAGTTATACGGCGGGATGACGGCACCAAATTTGGAGTGGTTCAACCAACAATCAGCGAATGGATCAAGAATTCTCCAGATCCTCTCCACGAATCGATTGATTGACTCAACTCCATCAAGGATTCTCGAGATTGGTACGGGGGCAGGTGGAGCACTTCTTCCGTTTATGAACCGAGGTGATGACGTTGTGGGCATTGACTTTGATGAGCAGTTCTTGGAATTCGGAAGAAGCTTTGGACTCACGCTTCATCAAGGTGGGCTTGAATTGCTGGACACTCTCGGAACCTTTGATGTCGTAATCCTGAAAGATGTACTTGAGCACCTGCCGAATCCTCGTGATACTCTTCGTCGCGTGGCGCAACACCTGTCGCCAATGGGAGTCATTTACGTTCAAGTCCCCGGATTACAAGCGCTCGGCTATCTCGGCTATCGATATGACCTGTTGAGATATCTTCAGATTGCTCATGTCTGTCACTACACCGTCGAGTCGTTGACCCACCTCGGGCGTTCGGTTGGACTCATGGAAAAGTATGTCCATGAGAGCGGTAAGGTTGTGTTCGCACGGCAGCCCTTGGATTTCAAGCAAGCGGAGTTAGAGATTCCCTCACCAAAGTTTGCGGAAGATGCACTAAGAAATATCTTCCAGGCAAGGATTCCTTACGCACTTCGTCTCTCAGTCACGGAGTTTGTACCAGAAGGTGCAAAGATACCGCTCAGGTGGTTTCGTGATGCTCTCAAGAGCGTGA
>RFMM01000146.1 GCA_009927665.1 Actinomycetota bacterium | reverse complement strand
AGCACTGCCGCGGCGGCGCCGCTCACGAACGAACCGTCAGCTTCGGAAGGCACCGACGAGATCGGCGAGATCGCCGAGATTCAGCACGGTTCCTGGCAACACGCCGATCACCAACGTGGCCGCCACCGTGATGCCGAGGGCAATCTGCAACGATGATGGCGTCACCACGGGTGCCGTGTCGCCGTGCGGCGCCGGTCGCATCCAGATTTCGCGCATGATGTTGCCGTAATAGCCGAAGGCAATCACCGAGTTGACTGCACCGACGACAGCCAGTGCATATGCCCAAGGAGTTGCGTCGGTGAGCAGTGCTTGAAATGCGGCGAACTTGCCGATCCAACCACCAAGCGGTGGAATGCCCGCGAGCGATGCCAGAAAATCGTCGCCAGCACACCGAGCGCTGGAGCGTAAGAAAAGAGCCCGCCATACGACGCAATCTCACCGCTGCGTGTCTTGCGCGATACCGCAATGATCACCCCGAACATGCCGAGGTTGGTCGCAGCGTAAGCGACGAGATACACCACGACTGCACGCAGTGCTGCTTCGCCGGCGGCGCCGCCTGCAACGGCAAGTGGCATCAACACGAACCCGCCTTGGCTGACCGATGAGTAGGCAATCATGCGCACGATGTTGGTCTGGCGCAGAGCAAAGATGTTGCCGACGGTCATGGTGAGCGCTGAGAGAATCCAGATGAACGGCTGCCACACATCGCGTGCGTTAGGCAGCGCGGTGAGCACCAACACCACGAGTGCGATAAAGCCAGCCGCCTTACTCGCCACCGAGAGGAATGCAGTCACCGGCGTCGGCGCTCCCTCGTAGGTGTCAGGCGCCCAGGTGTGAAACGGAACCGCAGACACCTTGAAGGCAAAACCGACGATGACGAACACCACAGCGAGGGCTTGCACGGCGCCGAATTCGCCGTCGAGAGCGATCGAATCGGCGATGTTGACGAGCAAAGTCGAGTTGGCGAGGCCGTACAAAAGCGACATGCCATAAAGCATGACGGCAGAGGCAAAGACACCAAGCAGGAAGTACTTGACACCTGCTTCGTTGCTCTTCGAGTCGCGCTTGCGCCACGCGGCAAGCATGAACGACGGAATCGACAAGAACTCGAGCGCTACGAACACCGACACCAAATCGCGTGCCGACGACATCATCACCATGCCGAGCACACTCGTAAGCAACAAGAACCAGAACTCACCGCGCCAGTAGTCGCCCTCTTCGACGTGCGACGATGAAAGCAACACGACGACATAGCCCGACAACAAGAAGAGACCCTTCATCACCAGGCTGAATTCGTCGACGACATAACGGCCATCAAAGAGTGAACGCACAGGGTCGTCATGCAAGGCGAGGGTGAGCACCGGCAGCACCGCACCAAGAAACGAAAACCCCGTCAAGATCGACAGCAGCCACTTGTTGCGCTCGGTCGTAAAGAGGTCGACGAGCAGCACCACGCACAAACCAGCGGCCAGCACGATCTCGGGCGCAAGCGCGTGATAGTCGATGGTCGGGGCAGTCCATGCGGCGTCGAGCGCCGTAGCGAGTGCGGTAGCGAGCGTCACGTGTCAGCTACCGAAGGCGCGCAGGGTGCCCTGAACAGCGGGGTCGATGATGGAAAACAACAGGTTCGGCGCAACACCGAAGGCGATGATGGCAACGAGTAGCGGCAACCAGGCGACCCACTCATAGGTGTTCACATCGTGCAGGTCGTGGTGGTCGTGGCCTTTCGGCGTGCCAAAGGCGGTGCGCTGATACAGCCAAAGCAGGTAGGCCGCGGCAAAGACAGTGCCGAGCGCGGCAATCACCATGTAGGTGCGATACACCGTGACGTTGAGCCCAGCAGCCGGGCTGTACGCCGAGAGAATCGCCGGGAACTCACCCCAGAACCCGGCAAGACCTGGCAGACCAAGCGAAGCCATCGAACAGAGACCGAGAATCCAGCCAAGTCGTGGCACTTGCGTGAGCATGCCGCCCAACTTGTTGATCTCCAGCGTGTGGTAGCGCTCTTTCACGCTGCCCGCAATGAAGAACAGCATGCCCGTGATCAACCCGTGGGCGACCATGCCGAACACTGCGGCATTCACGCCAAACGATGTCAAGGTCGAGATGCCGAGCATGACGAAGCCCATGTGCGCCACCGATGAGAAGGCAATCAGACGCTTCATGTCGGTTTGCGCGAGACAGCCGAGTGCTCCGTAGATGATGCCGACGACCGCAAGGCCGCCGATCCATGGCGCCCACTCGAGCGCCGCATCGGGCAACATCGGGATGGCGATGCGCACGAAGCCGTAGGTGCCAAGTTTCAGCAGAATCGCCGCCAGAATCACCGAGCCTTGTGTCGGCGCCTGGGTATGCGCGTCGGGCAACCAGGTGTGGAATGGAAACATTGGCACTTTCACTGCAAAGCCGATGAACATGCCGGCAAAGATCCACACCTGCACGTTCTTGGCGATTCCGGCGCCATTCTCGATGAGGTATGGAATCGCAAAACTCTCTGCACCTGTCTTGAAGAACATCGCGAGAAACGCCACCAGCATCAATGCCGAACCGAACATCGTGTAGAGGAAGAACTTGAGCGACGCGTACTGCCGTTGCTCGCCACCCCATACACCGATCATGAAGTACATCGGCAAGAGCACGAGCTCAAAGAAGACGAAGAACAAAATCAGGTCTTGCGCGATGAACGTGCCGGCCATGCCCGTCTGCAGAATCAACATGAGGATGAAAAATGCCTTCGGGTTGCCCGGTGACGGAACATGGTCAAGGCTGTAGATCACCACGAGCAGCGTGACGACCATGCTCAAGAGATAAAGCGGCAGGCTGATGCCGTCGACCCCAATGAAGTAGGTGCTCTTGATCACCGAAATCCAATTCGTTTGGGCGACGAATTGCATCGAACCCGCCTTGTCAAAATCGAATTGCAACAGCGTGTAGGCGCCGACTGCCACCGTCGCAATCGACGTGACGAGTGCAACCATCTTGATTGCGGCCTCTTGCGCCTTCGGGGTGACAAGCAGAATGAGCACGCCAAGCATCGGCAGAAAGGTGCCGACACTGAGCACCCAGTTGTCGTCGCGGATCATTTGCATGGTGTTGTCTCCCGTGTGTTCAGGTATTGAGAATGACGAATACAAGTGCGGCTACTGCGGCGGTGGCGAACAGCAACGCGCCATATTGACCGACGCGACCTGACTGAATCGGCTGCACGGTCGTTCCGGCCGCCTTTGTCGCGTCAGCCGAAGCGTTGACGGCACCGTCGACGAGTCGCTGGTCGATGTCGCGATAGACGACGGTCGCCACCGAACGTGCGACGCGGGCAACTGTGTGCAAGATTCCGTCAAGCACGTTTTGGTTGAACCAATACGCAGCCCGTGAAATCGGCCCCGCCACGTTGGCAACGACTCCCCGCTCGTAGAGGTCGTCGAGGTAGTACTTGTTCGCCAGCAGTCGATAGCCAGCGCGCGCCACACCGTTGCGTTGAGTGAGACCGACGAGCCGCGGGTCACGACGACCATACAACGCCGCACTGAGCAGCCAACTTATGGCGATGCCAGCAAAGACGATGGCGAGCGAGAGCAGTGCTTTTGACCACTTGAACTTGGCGTGGTTCACCTGCGGGGCGTAACACACGCCTTCGCCCGGGGCTTCTGAGCCACACGGCGACTTGGAATGGCCTTCTTCGGCATTGGGTGAAAATGCGGCGGGTGCAGATGACACGGTTGGCAACGAAAACACCAACGATTCGCCGGGCCCGCCTGCGTGTGGTTCAACCACGACCACTGCGCGCGGCTCGACCCAGCGCTTCAAGTATTCCCACGATTCGCCGAACGGAGTCGCGTTGAAGAGGCCGGCACCGATGGCAAGCACGGCCAAAATGGCGATGGGCACCGTGATGAGCGGCCCCGACTCGTGCGGGCCAGCACGGCTGGCGTGGGTCGCTGCGTGTGGCGGAGCTCGTGTCGTGGCCGGCATGTGCGTCGTGGTTGTCGTGAGCGTCGTGTTCGCCCGCTGCCGCTCCGCGCGGCGCACCGAAGAAGGTGAGATACGTTGCGCGCGTCATGTATGCGGCGGTGAGGAATGCACCACCCAACCCGATCACCATGAAGAGCGAATACCCGTTGCCACCGACGTTGTCGATGATCTCATCTTTGGAAAAGAACCCCGAGAACGGGAACACTCCGCACAACGCCAGTGTCGAGACCACCCATGATGCGAAGGTGATCGGCATGTGCTTGCGCAGACCGCCCATGTCTTTTTTCATGTCGAACGAATGATGTGACGCGCTGTGGCTGATCGAACCGGCACACAAGAACAGACACGCCTTGAAAAACGCGTGGGTGAAGATATGGAACACTGCAGGCAACCACGCACCAGCACCGAGCCCGAGCATCATGTAGCCCAACTGGCTGACCGTGCTATAGGCGAGCACACGTTTGATGTCGGTTTGCACAAAGGCAAGTGCGGCGGCAATCACGATGGTGATGGCCGCAATGATCATGATGACATTCGACGACGGGCCAAGAATGTCGAGGCCGGTGAAGAACACCGGGTAGAGGCGCGCCACGAGAAACACGCCGGCTACGACCATCGTTGATGAATGCAAGAGTGAGCTCACGGGTGTCGGACCAGCCATCGCGTCGGGCAGCCAGGTGTGCAACGGAAACTGACCGCTCTTGCCGATGCAGGCGATGAAGAGTGCGATTGCCGCGACAAGGATCACGGTCGAATTTGGTTCACCAGAGAGTGCCCACGCCGAGATGCCGCGAATTGAAAAACCCGAGAGCCCGAGGTTGCTGGTGGTCCAGTCGTTGGCGGCGAAGAAGAGAATCGCGATTCCGACGAGCAACCCGACGTCGCCCGTACGCACGGTGAAGAACGCTTTCAGGGCGGCACGGCTGTTGGCACCGTCTTCCCACCAGTGGCCGATCAGCATGAATGAGCAGAGACCCATGATTTCCCAACCGAGCAAGAAGAGAATCATGTCTTCGGCGATGACCATCGCCATCATTCCGGCAGAGAACAATGTGAGTGCAGCAAAGAAGTGTGTGTAGCGGCGATCACCGCGCAGATACTCAAGTGAGTAGATCTGCACCAGCGTCGAGATGAATGCCACCACGACGAGCACGATCACCGACAAGCCGTCGATGTGTTGGCCGATGGTGAACTGCACTCCACCCGCCTGCCACCAAGTCCACGTGTGTACGACCGGTGAGACGAACTGCTCTTCGCCGGCCGAACCGACGCGAGAGATCCACTGCCATGCGGCACCGAGCGAGAACACGAGGCTGGCCACCAGAGACAGCACGCCGAGTTCGCTGCCCTTCTTCGGCAACTTCTTGCCGAAGAGCACGATGAGGAAGAACCCGATTGTCGGCACAACGGGCGCCAGCCATGCGTTGTCGAGGAACCATCCGCCATCGAGCGGTGACAGTGCCTCGGCTGCTGCAGGAAACACGAACGATGTCATCGCCTAGCCCCGCATCTCGCTGAGTTCATCAAGGGCAATCGAGCGTCGGTTGCGATACACCAGCAAGACGAGTGCGAGACCGACACCGACTTCTGCGGCCGCCACGGCGATGATGTAGAGCGCGAAGGTGTGCCCGTCGGCCGACCCATTGCGAAGTGCAAACGCCAAGAGATTGATATTGACCGAATTCAAGATGAGTTCGATGCTCATCAAGACCAGCACCGCGTTCTTGCGGGCGATCACGCCATAGACGCCGATGCAGAACAGCACCGCGCCCAAGAGGAGGAACTGACTCGTCAACATCTCATCAATCTTTTCTGGCCAGCACGATGGCCCCGATGATTGCGGCGAGCAGCACGAACGACAGCGCCCAGAAGGGCAAGAGATACGGCCCAAAGATCTGATCGGAGATTTCTGCGACACTCACCACTCGCGCATCAGCCGGCAATTGCTCGTCGCCAAATGACGACACGGTGGCGATAGCCATCGCCGCAAAGAGCACACCTGCCACGGGGATGCCAAGGCGCCAATACGGGTTGTTGAGATCGCGCTCGGCACCGATTCGCGCACGAGTCAACATCGTGCCGAAGAGAAACAGCACCATCACCGCACCGATGTAGACGAGCACTTGCGTGACGGCAACGAATTCAGCAGCGAGCAGAACGTATTGCGCTGCTGCGCCACTCAACACCACGACCAGCCAGAGTGCGGCATGCACCACATTGTTAGTGGTGACGACACGCAAGGCGCCGATGATCATCAACAACGCAATGACGGCGAAACCGATGTTCTGGGCAACGAGCAACTCAGCAGCAAACATCGGTTACTTCTTCTTCTTGTCTGCGCCAGCTTCGAGTTCGGGGGCTTCTGGCACGGTCTCCATCCACTCGCCCAACTTCGACATGTCGTGCAACAAGTCGGCAATACGCGGCTCGGAGTACTCATATTCCGGGCTCCAGAACAGCGCGTCGAACGGACACACCTCAACGCAGATGCCGCAGTACATGCACAACGCATAGTCGATGTCGAAGCGGTCGAGCTTGTTGACTTGGCGTGGCTTGCCCCCCTCGCGGCGCGGCGGGGCGAGTTCTTTGTGTCCTTCGATGTAGATGCACCAGTCGGGGCATGATCGGGCACACAACATGCACGAGGTGCAGTTGCCCTCGTGCAAGGCAATGACTCCGCGAGCGCGAGTCGGAGGCGCCTCTTTCTCGTGCGGGTACTGCACGGTGTTGGCACCTTTGGTGACGGTTTCAAATAACGTGCCGAGCGTGACGCCCAAACCTTTCACCAAACCAGGAACTTTTGCCACCTACATCACCACCTTGAAGATCGAAGTCGCCGCAATGTTTGCCAACGAGAGAGGGATGAGAACTTTCCACGCAAAGCGTTGCAGTTGGTCTTCACGGAACCGCGGATACGAGAAACGAACCCACATGATGATGAAGGCCACGAGCATCATCTTCGTGATCATGATGACGGGTCCGACCAGGTTCATCCAGTTGGCGACCGAGTCGATGTCGGTCCAGCCGAACCAGGCGAACGGGATTCCCCATCCGCCCAAGAAAAGCACTGACGCAATCAACGCAAAGACACCGGCGGTCGCAAATTCTCCGATGAAAAAGATGAGGAAGCGAAAGCCCGAATACTCGGTCATGTAGCCAGAAACGAGTTCGCTCTCGGCAATCGGCATGTCGAATGGCGCTTGAGTCAGCTCGGCCTGTACGGCGATCATGAAGATGATGAAGCCGACAAACTGTGTCAACACATACGGGTTGCCGAGACCATCAAAGCCGAAGATTGAGCCAGTGTTCTGCGCCAACACGATCTGCTGCAGGTTCATCGTTTCGGCCTGAATGATCACACCAATGACGGCGAGCACCATCGGCAGTTCATAGGCGATCAACTGCCCGGCGGCGCGCAGACCACCAAGCAACGAGTATTTGTTCGCACTCGCCCACCCCGCCATGAGAATGCCGAGCACCGAGAGTGACGACACCGCCAAGGCGTAGAAGACGCCGGCTTCGAAGTTGGTGAACCACGCATCGGGCCCGAACGGCACCACTGCCACGAGCAAGAACGTGCTGACGAGCACGACGATGGGTGCCATCTTGAACACTCGCGCGTCAGCTCGCGTCGGCAAGATGTCTTCTTTCTGTAGCCACTTGCCGACTTCGGCAACCAACTGCAGCGAGCCGTACGGGCCGGCTTCCATCGGGCCGAGACGACTTTGCATGAACGACATCATCTTGAAGAGAAAGACGTACACGATGGTGCCCGCCGGTAGCAGCACGGCGACAATGCCGCCGAGCACACGCAAGAGCGACTGACCCCAATACGGCACTTCGACCGCCAACACCTCCGCCGAAAGTTGTACAGCGGAGATCATCGGTCGATGTCTCCGAGAATGAAGTACAGCGAGGCGAGCACGGTGACGATGTCGGGCACATACACGCCGCGCAAGACCCATGGTGCAATCGAGATGTTGTTGAACGACGCCGAGCGAATCTTCACGCGGAACGGGCCGAGTTCGCCACGCGACACCACGTAGTAGCCCATCTCACCGAGCGGGTTCTCGGTTGAGACCCATGCCTCACCTTCAGGCACCTTGATGATCTTGGGTACCTTGGCCATGATCGGGCCACTGGGGATGGTGTCGATGAGTTGATCGACGATCTTGGTCGCCTCGCGCGTTTCCTGCAGGCGAATCCAACAACGCGCGAAACTGTCACCGTCGGGATGCGTCCAGACCTTCCAGTCAGCCTTGTTCCACGCCATCGGCAAGGGGTGATCGCGGCGCAAGTCCCAATCGACGCCGCTGGCGCGCAGGTTTGCACCCGACAAGCCGTACTGCAGCGCGACATCACGTGGAATCACACCGATGCCACGCGTGCGCGACTGGAAAATCTCGTTGCCAAACAGCAGGTCTTCAATTTGGTCGCAAAACGTGCGCAGCTTTTTCATCACCGCTTTGGTTTCGGCTATCCAGCCCTTCGGTAGGTCGTCTTTGAGCCCGCCGATGCGGTCGAAGTTGGGGTGAAAACGACCGCCCGTCGCACCCTCGATCAGGTTCAAGACGTATTCGCGGTCACGGAAGGCAAAGAAGACCGGGGTGATCGCGCCCATCTGCACTCCGAGGTCACCGAGGAAGAGCGACACGTTGGCGATGCGCGACAACTCGAAGAGAATCGTGCGAATGTGTTGGGCGCGAGCTGGTGCTTCAACATCCATCAGTTTTTCGGCGGCGAGGATGAAGGGCACTTCGTTGGCGAAACTTCCCAACCAGTCAATGCGGTTGACGAGTGTCGTCACTTGCGGATACGTGCGAACCTCGGCCAACTTCTCGTATCCGCGATGCATGTATCCGCACGACGGCTCAGCCCACACGACTTGTTCACCATCTAGGCGAGCGATGATGCGCAGCGTGCCGTGGGTGGCAGGGTGCTGCGGCCCGATGTTTAGCGTCATGCCTTCGGTCTCAAGCTCTACGTTCAAGCGAGCATCAGCGGCTTGCGACGCAATGTAGGCAAGACGTTGGCGGTCGCCGAGTACGCGATCGGTGATACTCATTCGTCGTCACCGCCTTCGCTGCCGCCAGGCAGTGGTTCAACATCGACGATGCCAGGCCATGGCTTGATCATGCGGGCAAGCAGCGGATAGTCCTTGCGAAGCGGATGACCCTCAAAGTCGACTGGCAGATACATGTTGCGCAGGTCGGGGTGACCTGCGAAGTTGATGCCGAACATCTCGTGTGTTTCACGTTCGTGCCAGTTCGCACCGGCATAGACATCGTGAATCGAATCAAGAGTTGGTTGGGCATTGGGCACGTCGACCTTGACGATGACACTCACGTGCGTGACCGGGTTACCGACACGGGCGAACACCTGCATGCGCGTGTCACCGCCGGCATACCCGGGGCGAATGGTTGAGTCACGCACGGGTGGTGGCTCGGTCGGGTCGTCTTCTCCCCGACCGTATGGCGACGGCATCCAGTCGATAGCCGAGAGAAAAGAGAAGTAGTGGAAGCCGAGCGTGTCGCGCAAGGTGCGCATCGATGACTTCCACGCGTCGGTGCGCACACGCAACCACAGATCGTCTTTGTGGAACGAATCAACAACTCGGTCGCCGAGCGCGGCCTTCACCTCGTCGACCGAGGTGGTGCGGCGAGGTGCGGCTGCAGAGGTGTCAGTTGCCGACGACAACGGGTTTCCCCTTTCGTTCGGCGGCGGCACTGGCGTCGAGCGAACGGGTTCCCTCGCCGCGCCAACGTGCACCCATGTCTTCGTTCTTGATGCGCTCTTGCAGCAGAACGATTCCTTCGAGCAACGCTTCGGGTCGCGGCGGACAACCCGGCACATAAACATCGACGGGGATGATCTGGTCGACGCCTTTCGTCACTGAGTACGAATCCCAATACGGCCCGCCACAGTTCGCGCAACTTCCCATGCTGATGACGTATTTCGGCTCAGGCATCTGTTCGTAGAGACGCTTGATGGCCGGCGCCATCTTGTCGGTGACGGTGCCCGAGATGACGACGAGGTCGGCTTGGCGCGGGCTGGCCGGCAGCGGAATCACACCGAGTCGCATCACGTCGTAGCGCGGCGAGCCGAATGCGGCACCCATTTCGATCGCGCAACAGGCGAGACCCCACTGATACACCCACAGGCTGTACGAACGACCAAGGTTGAACAACGCGGTCAACGGCCGCGGCATACGACCGCGCTCTACTAAACCCACCGCAACACTCCCTTGCGCCACGCGTAGACCAGACCCAACAACAACACGAAGACGAAGATGCCCATTTCCACCAAACCGAACGTGCCATAGCGCTCGAGTTGCGTCGCCCACGGGAAATAAAGACGGCTTCCACATCGAACACGACGAAGAGCAGGGCGAAGATGTAGTAGCGCACCTGACTTTGTGACCAGCCTTCGCCGACCGGGTCGACGCCGCTTTCGTAGGTGAGCAGCTTCTCAACCCCGGGTCGCGATGGGCGCACGACCGACGACACCCACAGCAAGAGCCCAGCGAGCAGCACTGCGGCGAGGCCGAACCATGCGACCGTGAGGTACGACCGTAGGAAGTCGGATACACCCGAAGACATCGGGGAAAAACTACTACGAAGCGACTTCGGCGAGAAACCAGTCGACGAGTCGCGCTGTGGCACCTGCCCGTTCAGTGACGCGTTCTGCGCTCATTTCACAAAGGTGCTTGGGATCAATACCCAGCCGCTGCAGTTCAGGCGAGCCGGCACCCGTGCTCCAGCGCGTAATGATGTCGCTTGTGGCCTCAGGGTGAAACTGCGTCGCCACGAGCCGCCGCCCGGTGAACGCTTGCGGACCAACGTCGTTGGTTGCCACCGTCGTGAAACCTTGCGGCACGGTGAACACGTCGTAGTGCCACTGCAGCCATTCGCCCGCCAACAGGTCGGGGTGTGCCGTGCTCGACACCTTGTGCCAGCCGACTTCTGGTGTTGTCGAACGCGACACGGTTCCGCCAAAAGCATGCGCGATGAGTTGCGCGCCGTAGCAAATGGCAAATGTCGGAACACCGCGTTGCATTGCGGTGCGAACGAGATCGACCTCGGCGGCAACTTCTTTGGCATTCGCTTCCCAATAGACCGACCACTCAGAGCCAAGTAGCAACATCACGTCGACGTTCGCCACCGGCTTCCACTCGCGCGGATACTCGCGCTCGTTACGCTCGAACGCGAAACCCAGTTCAGCGAGCCGCGAACCAACGAGACCCGGGTCGGCGTCGCCGCGGTTGCCAACGATGAGCGCACGCACAGCGATACCGTAGTTGTTGCATGAGTCGTGGGGGTGCGACGGTCGACATCGCGGTCGAAGAGGTTCGTGCAATCTCCGAGCGTGACCGGCATATCGTCACGCACACGCCCGTCGCCCCGTCGGCGTATCTGAGTGACCGCTGCGGCGGCCAGGTGGTGCTCAAGGCTGAGAATCTGCAGCGCACGGGATCATTCAAGATTCGTGGGGCCTTGAACAAACTGGCCAGTCTTGGCACAGCAGCACGCAAGGGTGTGGTGGCCGGGAGCGCAGGTAACCACGCACAGGCGTTGGCGTTCGCCGCCCGACACTTCGGGGTGCCGTGCGAGATTTTTGTGCCAAGCGGTGCGTCACTCGCCAAGATTGCCGCGTGTCGCGGCTATGGCGCCACCGTGCATGAAGGCGGTGAGTCGCTCGACGTTGCGGTCAATCACGCCAAAGCACGCTCTGCAGAGTCGGGCATGGTCTTTTGTCATCCGTATGACGACCCATTGGTGGTGGCAGGGCAGGCAACGCTCGGCATTGAACTCATCGACGACATTCCCGATCTTGCGCAGGTGATCGTGCCGCTCGGCGGCGGCGGATTGCTAAGCGGTGTCGCCCTGACCGTGAAGCAATCACGACCAAACGTTCGAGTAATCGGTGTACAGATTTCATCGTGTGCGCCGTATGTGTATGGCAAGGCACCACTCGGACCAGTGCCAACTTTGGCCGACGGCATCGCCGTGAAGGTTCCCGGCGACGTTACGGCACCACTCATCGAACGCTGGGTTGATGAAATCGTGGATGTCGATGAAGACAGTGTCGCCGATGCGATGATGCTGCTCTTAGAACGGGCAAAGTTCTTCGTCGAAGGTGGCGGCGCAGTCGGAGTTTCCGCCTTGCTTACGGGCCGAGTGAAGCCCGCCGACAGCGGCTCGACGTGCGTGGTGCTCTCAGGCGGCAATGCTGACCTTGGATTGTTGACCGGGCTGGTGCGACGGCACGAGACAAACCGTGGTCGCAGGCTGATTGTGTTCGCGCGAATCAGCGATCGCCCTGGTGGTCTCGCCAAACTGCTGACGTTGTTTGCCCACGAAGGCGCGAACTTGATCGAAGTTGAGCATGTGCGCGAAGGCGTTGACTTGCACGTACGCGAGACGGGTGTTCAAGTTGTACTTGAAGTACGAGGTCGTGAACATGTCGCGAGCATCATCGCTGCTGCGAAAAAAGAGGGCTACGAGATCAGCGAAGTGACGGGGCGTTGACACC
>RFMM01000134.1 GCA_009927665.1 Actinomycetota bacterium | reverse complement strand
GCGAATTCTTCTGCCCGGCAAGTTGACGACGAACGCCACTGGTGTGCGCGGTGACAGCTACTCAAACGGTGTGTTGTACGCCCAGGCGGTGGCTCGCGCCGGCGGCGTCGTGACCACGGTCGCGCCATTTGCCGAACATGTCTCGAAGGCAGCAGAACTCGTTGCGGCCAGTGACGGCGTATTGATTCAGGGCGGCGGAGACATTGACCCGCAGCGCTATGGCGAGCCGCGCCGCAGCGACATGATCTATGGCATTGTCGCTGAGCACGACGAATTTGAGTTTGCGATTGTTCGAGAGGCAGTGCGACAAGACAAACCTCTTTTGGCGATTTGTCGTGGCATTCAGGTGCTCAACGTTGCACTGGGCGGAACTCTGCTTCAAGATGTCGGTGACGTGCTCGCCAACCGCGAGAGTCACTGGAACACTTATCACCCGATCGCGCTCGATTCACCATCGCGAGTCGCTCAAGCGATGGCGACCGAGTCACCGGTGCGGTCGCACTCATTCCATCATCAGGCTCTGAACTCGGTCGCTGCAGGATTGCGCGTGGTCGGGCGAGCACCTGACGACATCATCGAAGCTGTTGAACACGAATCTTGCCGTTGGATTGTCGGCGTGCAATGGCACCCCGAAGACGACGCCGCGAGTGAGCGCGAGCAGCAGGGCTTGTTTGACGCCTTCGTCGCTGCGTGTCGCTAGCGCGCAAGCGCGGTCAGCGTGTCGCTAGCGCGCAAGCGCGGTGAGCGAATCGCCGAGGTCAAGCACGAATGATGGCAAGATGCCGAGCACCAGAGTGATGACAACACTCGCGACAAGCACGACCCGCGTCGGAAGTGTGAGCACGGTCGCTGAAGATGCGGAAGAGTCAGGCTCGGCCAGCCACATGCTCACCATGATGCGCAAGTAGAGATAGGCGGCAATCACGGCCGAGACCATCGCAACAATCGCGAGCACGTAGCTCTCTGTCGAGACCGCGGCTCGAATGACCCCGAACTTCGCGACGAAGCCACTGGTCAGCGGCACACCGGCCTGGGCGAGCAGGAGCACGGTGAAACCAAGAGCGAAGACGGGTTGACGCTTGGCGACACCACGAAACGCGTCGAGCGAGGTC
>RFMM01000058.1 GCA_009927665.1 Actinomycetota bacterium | reverse complement strand
GGCGAGACCATCAGCGACCTCGGGCACGAGGCACGCATGTTTCCACCCTCGCGCGAGTTTGCGGCTGCCGCACACGTAAGCGACTCGTCGTTGCATGACGAGGGCCGCCGCGACTATCAGGCGTACTGGGCGCGCCATGCGAAAGAACTACTTGATTGGGCGACACCCTGGCACACGGTGTGCGAGTGGAAGCTGCCCTATGCGAAATGGTTTCTTGGCGGATCTCTGAATGTTGCATTCAATTGCCTTGACCGTCACGTGTTGGCAGGTCGTGGCAACAAGGTCGCGTTCTATTGGGAGGGAGAACCCGGCGACACGCGCACGGTGACCTATGCCGAACTGCTCGACGAAACGCAGCGCTTTGCCAACGTATTGCTGTCACTCGGTGTGCGCAAAGGTGATCGCGTCAACATCTACCTGCCGATGATTCCTGAAGCCGCAGTGGCGATGCTTGCCTGTGCACGAATCGGGGCAGCACACAGCGTCGTATTTGGTGGATTCTCTGCCCAGGCTCTCGCCGACCGCATCAACGACGCCTCGGCAAAGGTGCTGATCACCGCTGATGGTGGCTGGCGCCGCGGTGAGGTGTTTCCGCTGAAGCCGCAAGCCGATGAAGCCGTTGCCAACACGCCCACGATTGAGCATGTCGTCGTGGTGCGGCGTGGCGGCAACCCCGTGGCGATGACCCCAGGTCGCGATCACTGGTATCACGAAGTGATGAGCACGGCTTCCGCTGAGTGTCCGGCTGAGCCAATGGATTCTGAGCACTTGCTTTTCCTCTTGTATACGTCTGGCACGACGGGCAAACCCAAAGGCATCATGCACACCACGGGCGGCTATCTCACGCAGGTGGCAACGACGTTCAAGTACGTGTTCGACCACAAGCCGAACGACGTGTTCTGGTGCACGGCCGACGTCGGGTGGGTGACTGGTCACAGTTACATCGTGTACGGCCCGCTCGCCAACGGTGCCACGCAGGTGATGTACGAAGGTGTGCCGAACTATCCGGCCAACGACCGCATCTGGTCGCTGATTGAGAAATACCAAGCCACCATTTTTTACACGGCGCCGACCGCGATTCGCACCTATATGAAGTGGGGCACCCAAGAACCAGCGAAGCACGACCTCCGTTCGTTGCGGTTGATTGGCAGCGTCGGTGAACCCATCAACCCTGAAGCGTGGATGTGGTATCACGAACACATCGGCGGCAGTCGTTGCCCGGTCGTCGACACGTGGTGGCAAACCGAGACGGCGGCATGATGATCAGTCCGCTGCCTGGTGCGACGGTGACCAAACCAGGCTCGGCCACGCACCCGCTGCCCGGCATTGGCGCCGAAGTGGTCGACGAAGCCGGAAAGCGCGTCGATCGCGGCGGTGGATATCTGACGCTCACGCAACCCTGGCCCGGCATGCTGCGCGGAATCTGGGGTGACCCTGAGCGATATCAACAGACATATTGGAGCCGCTTCGAAGGCCGATACTTCGCGGGCGACGGGGCGAAGCTGGATGAAGACGGTTACTTGTGGCTGCTCGGTCGCGTCGATGACGTGATGAATGTGTCGGGTCACCGAATCTCGACCACCGAGGTGGAATCGGCGCTGGTATCGCATCCGTCGGTTGCTGAGGCTGCGGTCGTCGGTGCCAATGATGCGACTACCGGTCAGGCAATCATCGCGTATGTCACGCTGCGCGGCGGCATGCAGGTTGACGAAAAAGTACTACGCGATCACGTAGCCAAAGAGATTGGCGCAATCGCCAAGCCGAAGACGATTTACTTCACGCCCGACCTACCAAAGACGCGCAGCGGCAAGATCATGCGGCGTCTCCTGCGCGATGTTGCCGAGGGTCGCAATCTGGGCGACACGACGACGCTTGCCGATGCCTCAGTCGTCAACGAATTACAGCGTCGCGCGAAAGAGTCACCAAGCGAGGACTA
>RFMM01000150.1 GCA_009927665.1 Actinomycetota bacterium | reverse complement strand
TGAAACATCCGATTCGAGACTCGGCGCCAGGAAGATCATGGTCGTTGCTAACACTTCGCGAAAGGTGGCTCTCTTTTGGTTTGCTAATCATCGGATTTATCGGAGCCTTACTCGACGCAATCGGAGTAGGAATGGTTGTACCGATTGTCGCGAGCATGACAGGGGAAGAGCCACCGAAGCTTCTTGTACGAATTGCGAACGAGTTTGGCATCAATTCTGAATCTGGACCAGTTTTGCTGGGACTTGGCCTCATGTTTGCGGCTCTCTCCCTGCGAAGTATTGCGTCAGTGGTACTCTCCTACCTGACTGCAAGAATTTCGAACCGCATTAGCCTCCGAATCACCGTCAGTCTTTTTGGTCGCTACCTGGCTATGCCGTATGAGTTTCATCTATGTACTCATTCGGCAATTTTGGTTCGGAACATTGAGCACTACGCAGCTGCAGTCTTTGGAAGTGGTGTTCGGCCACTCTTGGGAATCATCAGTGACTCGGTGCTGGCAATCGGCTTAATTGGCCTAATGCTTTTGAATCAACCAGTAGGCACTGTTGGAGTTGTCGTAGTTTTTGCTCTCTTTGCTCTTCTTTATCTTCGGCTCTCGCGATCTTTAGTCAACTCTCTGGGAGAAGAGAAGATGAAGCAGACCGGGCTAATGATGCATGGAGTTCTGACTGCACTCTCTGCCACAAAGGAGCTTATTGTCACCAACCGACAAGGTACCTATGTGCGTCGAGTCAAGCTGACTGGTGAGAAGTTGCTCCGAGTTCGTGTCCTCAACCAAACGACCGCAATGTTGCCCTCAGCGATTTTTGAAATCATTGCTGTCGGTGCGATTGTGCTAACCGCGGGCTCTCTCATCGTGGCTGGCGTCGAGGGCGCTCAAGTCTTAAGCACACTTGCTCTGTTCGGAGTCTCTGCAGTTCGTCTGATACCTACGTTTTCAAGAGTGTCAAATGCATTCCAAGAGTTCTCCTTTGGTCGTGCCGCAATCGAAGGGGCGCAGGTCGATCTCACAGCGGTTGAGAGCGAGCAGAGACCGCCCGATAGCCACCCACTCAACACCATTGAAGACATCCGAGTGCTGAATCTCACGGTGAATTACGAAACCGCAAATCAATCTGTACTAAACCGAGTCAGTCTTGAGTTGTTTAAGGGCGAGATGATCGGAATTGTTGGCGCGAGTGGAGCTGGAAAGTCCACCCTTGTCGATTCACTACTTGGACTTCTGGAAGCGAAGTCCGGTGAGATACTTGTAAACGGTAGACCCTTGAATACATGTATCAAGAGTTTTAGAAGTTTGGTCGGTTATGTACCTCAGTCAGTCTTCTTGGCTGACGAGTCAGTCGCGGCGAATGTGGCTTTCGGAATCCCTGAAGAAAACATTGATCTGGTCGCCGTGCGAAAGGCGCTCGCAGAGGCCAAATTGTTGGACTTCGTGGACCAGCTGCCGCAGGGTTTACAGACCAATGTTGGGGAGCGCGGCGTCAGACTGTCGGGCGGGGAGCGACAGAGGCTCGGTTTGGCCAGGGCGCTTTACGGTAACCCCTCGCTTGTCATTCTGGATGAAGCGACTTCTGCGCTTGACATGGAGACCGAGGCGCAGGTCATGAGTGAAGTTGTCGGAATGAAAGGCCAGCGGACGTTGCTCGTCATCGCGCACCGCCTATCAACGGTGAAGCAATGCGATCGGCTTTA
>RFMM01000180.1 GCA_009927665.1 Actinomycetota bacterium | reverse complement strand
AGCCGCCACAGCTACTGCTGCCGGAACTGTTGCCACTGCGCAACAACCAGCGGCACCGATAGCCTGACCGTTCACATCAATCGCTTCGTCGGAATCACCTCGTCTGGCGGGCGCTACCACGAGGGAGGCCTTATGGCCAAGGAAAATCACCGCGGCAAGAAGTACGTCGCTTCAGCGACCGACTTGAACCGCGACGAACTGCACGACATTGCCGCAGCAGTCACCAAAGTGAAGTCGATGGCGAAAGCCAAGTTTGACGAGACCGTTGATCTCGCCGTGCGACTCGGTCTCGACACCAAGAAGAGCGAGCAGACCATTCGTGGCACTGTCTCGATGCCGTCAGGTACCGGCAAGTCGGTGCGAGTCGCCGTCTTTGCCCAGGGCGACAACGCCAAAGCTGCGCGTGACGCTGGCGCTGACCTCGTCGGTGCCGACGATCTCGCTGCCGAAATCGAAAAGGGCAACATGAACTTTGACCTTGCGATTGCGACGCCCGACATGATGCCGCTCGTCGGCAAACTCGGTCGAGCGCTTGGTCCGCGCGGTTTGATGCCGAACCCGAAGACCGGCACGGTGACACCGATGTGGCCCGCGCCGTCGCAGAGTTCAAGGGTGGCAAGGTCGAGTACCGCACCGACCGCTACGGCAACGTGCACGTGCCCGTCGGTAAGGCGAGCTTCGAAGTGGCCGCCCTCGCCGCCAACGTGCAAGCGGTGCTCGATGAGCTGCAACGCTCGAAACCAGCCGCTGCCAAGGGCCGTTACCTGAAGCGAATCACCATCTCGTCAACGATGAGCCCCGGTGTTCGCATCGACCCGAGCGTGGTGGAAGCCAGCGCCTAGCCCGCTAGCCTGCACGGCGCTCTAGAAAGCAACGTTCTACCAACCAAAGAAGTGCGGTTCGCCTTCGGGCGAAGAATCGGAGTCCCGATACGGGCCCCGGCCTCACGAGGAAGGATTCCAGATGTCTGAAGCTCGCGCCGAGAAGGCTGCGGTCGTCGCTGAAGTTCGCGACAAGCTCGCTGCGTCGAACTCGATCATCGTCACCGAGTACCGCGGGTTGACCGTTGGTGCCCTTTCCAAACTGCGCCGCACCCTGCGCCCGCTCGGTGCCGAATACAAGGTCTACAAGAACACCCTCATCAAGATCGCCGCGCGCGACGGTGCCATGTCGGCCGTCGACAGCATGGTCACTGGCCCGGTTGCCATCACCTTCGTGCAAGGTGAAGTGACTGCAGTCGCCAAAGCGTTGCGCGATTTTGCGAAAGAGAACGATGCCCTCAAGTTGAAGGGCGGTGTCGTCGACGGCAAGGCAGTCGACGCCAAAGGCCTCAAGGCACTTGCCGACTTGCCGTCGCGTGAGGTCATGCTCGCCAAGTTCGCAGGCTTGCTCAAGGCCCCGATGGCCAACACGGCGTACATGTTGTCGGCGCTGCCGCGCAAGGCCGCCTACGGCCTGAAGGCGCTCGTCGAACAGAAGCAAGCGGCCTGAACCACCGGCACGAGAATCAACGAACCCAGATCCGAATACCACACCCAGTAACACCAACACAGAAAGAGACAACACACCATGGCACTCACCAAGGAAGAGATCCTCGACGGGATCGCCGCCCTCACCGTGCTCGAGTTGAAGGAACTGCTCGACGCGTTTGAAGAGAAGTTCGGCGTGACCGCCGCAGCCCCTGTCGCCGTTGCCGCAGCAGGTGCCGGTGGCGCCGCCCCGGCCGCAGCCGCCGAAGACAAAGACGAGTTTTCGGTCATCTTGAAGGACAAGGGTGGCCAGCCCATCCAAGTGATCAAGGTCGTGCGCGAACTGACCGGTCTCGGTTTGAAGGAAGCCAAGGAACTGGTCGATGGCGCCCCGAAGCCGATTCAGGAAAAGGTCAGCAAGGCCGACGCCAACGCTGCCAAGAAGAAGCTCGAAGAGGTCGGCGCAACCGTCGAGTTGGCCTAACGCCAGCCCGAGCGAGTCGAGCACCCGTTTTGGGTGGAAATCTCGACTCGCACGGTTAGCCTGACGGGTCGCCGTGCGTCGCCCCCACCAACACTCCCCGCAGGGGAGCGTGGTGTGCGCCGTGTCGTCGAACCCCACCCACCTTGTTGCAGTTCGTTAGTCCCCGCCAGCCCATCACCAAATAAGTAGGAGTCGAATCTCGTGCCGTCTCGCGCCGCCGCACGCGAACGTTATTCGTTCGCGTCACTCGAAGAAGTTCTTGAAATGCCCGACCTGCTGGCGGTACAAAAAGACAGCTTCGAGTGGTTCATGCGTGACGGTCTTCGCGACGTCTTCACCGACCTCTCGCCGATCAAGACCAACGACAACTCGTTGCAACTTGAACTCGAGTTCGATCCAGACGACCGTGAACTGACACCTGGTCCGAAGTTCACCGAGGCTGAGTGCCGCGAGAAGCACCACACGTACGCCGTTTCGCGTTTCGTGAAGGCGCGTTTTTCGAACCGCGACACGGGCGAAATCAAGGAACAAGTCGTCTACATCGGCGAGTTCCCGAAGATGACCGAGCGTGGCACCTTCCTCGTCAACGGCATTGAGAAGGTCATCGTCTCGCAGTTGGTGCGTTCGCCTGGCGTCATTTTCGAGGCCGGTGAGCGTTACCGCTTGCGCAACCTGTCGAAGCACCAGTTGGTGAAAGGCACCGTGCACCCGCAGCGTGGCGAGTGGCTCGAGTTCGACGTTGAGCACAAGCCCGGCAAGAACCCGACCGCTGGTGCGCGCATCGCCCGCAAGCGTCGCCTCAGCATCTTCCTCATCTTGCGTGCGCTCGGCTATGACGAGCAGAACGCGCCCGGGTTCCTCGAGCGATTCGTCAAGCACTTTGACTTCCTCGAAGAGCAGTGGCTGCGCGAAAAGAACCTTGCACCGTCGCGCGACGAAGCACTCGTCGAGATCATGCGCAAGACCCGCCCGAGCGAGCCCGCAACGGTCGAGTCGGCACGCATCAACTTCGAGAGTTCATTCTTCGAATCACGTCGCTACGACACCTCGCGCGTGGGTCGCTACAAGTTGAATCGCAAGATTGGCCCCGAGGTGCGCAAGTTGTCGCAACTCTTCGGCTTGCCCGAGGGCAATGAACTTGGTCAGATCGATATTCCGCGTGAAGGTCAGAACGTGCTCTCGCGTTGCGAAGTGCTCGCGACCATCACCTATCTCTTGCATCTCGTGAAGCAAGAGCCGGGCTACCGCCTCGACGACCAAGATCACTTTGCCAACCGACGCGTGCGTCCGGTGGGCGAGTTGATTCAGAATCAGGTGCGAATCGGTCTCTCGCGCATGGACCGCGTCGTGCGTGAGCGCATGAGTTCGCAAGACCAAGACGGCATCTCGCCGCTCACCCTCATCAACGTGCGCCCGCTCGTTGGTGCGATCAAAGAGTTCTTCAACTCGTCGCAGCTGTCGCAGTTCATGGACCAGACGAATGCGCTGTCGGGCTTGACTCACCGCCGTCGTCTCTCGGCACTGGGCCCTGGCGGTCTGTCGCGCGAGCGTGCCGGCTTCGAAGTGCGCGACGTGCACTTCTCGCACTATGGCCGTATGTGCCCCATCGAGACACCCGAGGGTCCGAACATCGGTCTGCAGGGTGCGTTGGCGACATTCGCCAAGATCAACCCATTCGGCTTCATCGAAACGCCGTATCGCCGCGTGAAAGACGGCCGCGTCACCGACGAGGTGCGCTACATGGCCGCCGACGAAGAAGAGGAATACGTCATCGCCGAAGCGAACACCGCCATCAACAGCGATGGATCATTCGTCGACGACAAGGTGCTGGTGCGCCGCTCGCCACAGGCAGCGACCCTCGAAGACCTGAAGAAGATGCTCGAAGCCGAGTCGTTCTTCGGTTCGACCACTGACTTGGCGCTCGTTGAACCCAAGCAAGTCGACTTCATCGACGTGTCACCACGCCAGATCGTGTCGGTAGCGACGTCGTTGATTCCGTTCCTTGAGCACGACGACGCCAACCGTGCGTTGATGGGTGCGAACATGCAACGCCAGGCCGTGCCGCTGGTGCGCGCCGAAGCCCCGTTCGTCGGAACCGGCGTCGAAGCGCGCGCTGCCGAGACGGTGCCGACCTGGTGCTCGCCAAGGGTGACGGCGTGGTCGAGAGCGTGAGCGGCGACCACATCGTCGTTCGCTACGACGACCTGCCCAAGAAAGAGCACGACCACCCGCTGGTGAAGTTCCGTCGTTCGAACCAAGACACGACGATCAACCAGATTCCGCGCGTGCGCGAGGGCCAGAAGGTGAAGAAGGGCGACCTGCTCGCCGACGGCCCGAGCACCGACCACGCCGAGTTGGCACTGGGCAAGAACTTGCTCGTGGCGCTCATGCCGTGGGAGGGCTACAACTACGAAGACGCCATCATCATCTCTGAACGTCTCGTCAAAGAAGACGTGCTCACGTCGATTCACATCAAAGAGCACGACGTTGACTCGCGTGACACCAAGCTCGGACCAGAAGAGATCACTCGCGACATTCCGAACTTGTCGGAAGACATCGTCGCTGATCTCGACGACCGCGGCATCATTCGCGTCGGTGCCGAAGTGGCGCCGGGCGACGTGCTCGTCGGAAAGGTGAGCCCGAAGGGTGAAACCGAACTGACACCAGAAGAGCGCCTCTTGCGCGCCATCTTCGGTGAAAAGGCTCGTGAGGTGCGCAACACCTCGCTCAACGTTCCGCACGGAGAGACCGGCAAGGTCATCAATATTGAAGTCTTGCAACGTGAGAAAGATGACGGCAGCGATGGCGACGAATTGCCGCCTGGCGTCAACGAGCTCGTGCGTGTGTATGTTGCGCAGAAGCGCAAGATCAGCGTCGGCGACAAGCTCGCGGGTCGTCACGGCAACAAGGGCGTCATCTCCAAGATCTTGCCGATCGAAGACATGCCGTACCTCGATGACGGCACCCCGGTCGACATCATTTTGAACCCGCTCGGCGTGCCGAGCCGCATGAACATCGGTCAGGTGCTCGAAGCGCATCTCGGTTACGGCGCTCGCTGGGGCTGGGTTGATGCCAAGTCAGGCAAGACCGTGGGCGACGAACCCAAGCGCGGCACCGAGTCGAAGACCCGCACGGTCACCACGCCGAGCGTGTATGTCGCGACCCCCGTGTTCGACGGAGCCCACTGGGATGAAACGTCGGGCGACTCGGCGAACTCGCCGCACCCGACGATTCAGCAAGTGCTCGGCTCGATCAACCCCGAGAGCATCGATGGCAAGCGTCTCGTTGGCCAAGACGGCAAGGTTCGTCTGCGCAACGGTCGCACCGGTGAGTACTACGACAACCCGATCACCGTCGGTTACATGTACATGCTCAAGTTGCACCACTTGGTCGACGACAAGATTCACGCTCGTTCGACTGGTCCGTACTCGATGATCACGCAGCAGCCACTCGGCGGTAAAGCCCAGTTCGGTGGTCAGCGCTTCGGTGAGATGGAAGTGTGGGCACTCGAGGCATATGGCGCGGCATATTGCCTGCAGGAAATTCTCACGCTGAAGAGCGACGACGTTTTCGGCCGCGTGCACGTGTACGAGTCGATCGTCAAGGGCTCGAACCTGCCCGAACCAGGCGTGCCCGAGAGCTTCAAGGTGTTGATGAAAGAGATGAAGGCACTTTGCCTCGACGTCGAGGTGCTGCGCGAAGATGGTCGCGCCGTTGAACTCGCCGATCTCGACGAAGACATCTACCGCACCCAGAAGGAACTTGGAATCAACCTCACCCGCCCCGAGCGCGGTTCTGACGCTGACGATCGTCTGCGCCAGAACACGTTCTAACGAGAAAGCACACGCCAGCAATGACCGACACGGCAGCACCCGCAGTCACTCCGGCCACGGAAGTCAATGACTTCCGCCAATTGCGCATCGGCCTGGCAACGGCCGACGACATTCGTAAGTGGTCGTTCGGTGAAGTGAAGAAGCCCGAGACGATCAACTACCGAACGTTGCGCCCCGAGCGCGACGGTCTGTTCTGCGAAAAGATCTTCGGGCCCCAGCGTGACTTTGAATGTGCGTGCGGCAAGTACAAGCGCGTCAAGTTCAAGGGCATCATCTGCGATAAGTGCGGCGTCGAAGTCACCCGTTCGCGCGTTCGCCGCGACCGCATGGGCCACATTGAGTTGGCCGCACCCGTGGTGCACATCTGGTATCTGAAGGGCACCCGCTCGTGGTTGGCGTATCTCCTCGGTGGTCTTGAGCCGCGTGATGAGATGAAGGCCAAGCAGCTGGAGAAGGTCATCTACCTTTCGGCCTGGCTGGTCAGCTCGGTGAAGACCGACGAACTGCACGAAGCCAAGCCCGAACTCGAGCAGGTGTACCTCGAAGACAAAGAAGAGCTGTTGAAGCGACGTGAGTCGTATGTGAAGCAGCGTCAGAAAGACGCCGAGGCTGAACTGAAGCAACTCGAGCAAGATGGCGCCAAAGATGCCGAGATCAAGAACCGTCAGAAGCAGATCGACAAAGAAATCGACCTGATTCGTGCGAACATCGACAACGAGATCGACGTGATGACCCGCGCATGGGAGACCGTCGGCGAACTGTACCCGCGCATGATCATTGAGGACGAGAACCTGTGGCGCGAACTCGTTGATCGCTACTCCGACTACTTCTCTGGTGGCACCGGCGCAGAAGCCATCAAGTCGTTGATCGACACGATCGACTTCGAAAAAGATGAAGCGGAACTGCGTGACGCCATCGCGAACGGCTACAAGGGCAAGCCCCTGTCGGCACAACGCAAGTCGAAGGCCATCAAACGCCTGAAGATCGTCGCTTCGTTCAACAAGCGCAACGAAAACGGCGAGCTCGTCAACAATCCGCGGGCCATGATCCTCGATGCGATTCCGGTGATTCCGCCTGATCTGCGCCCGATGGTGCAGCTCGATGGTGGTCGATTCGCGACCAGCGACCTGAACGACCTGTATCGCCGTCTGATCAACCGCAACAATCGTCTCGAGCGACTGCTCGAATTGGCGACACCAGAAATCATTCTCAACAACGAGCGCCGCATGCTGCAAGAAGCTGCCGACGCCCTCTTCGACAACGGCCGTCGTGGCCGCCCCGTGACCGGTGCGGGCAATCGTCCGCTCAAGTCACTGTCAGACATGCTGAAGGGCAAGCAAGGGCGCTTCCGTCAGAACCTGCTCGGTAAGCGTGTCGACTATTCGGGTCGTTCGGTCATCGTTGCTGGTCCGACACTGCGCCTGCACCAGTGTGGTCTGCCCAAGCTGATGGCGCTTGAGTTGTTCAAGCCGTTCGTCATGCGCAAGCTCGAGAACCGCGGTCTGTCACAGAACATCAAGTCTGCGAAGCGCATGGTTGAGCGTCGTCACCCACTGGTGTGGGACGTGCTTGAAGAAGTGATCAAAGAGCACCCCGTGTTGCTCAACCGCGCACCGACCCTGCACCGCCTCGGCATTCAGGCGTTCGAGCCCGTGCTGGTGGAAGGTAAAGCCATTCACCTGCACCCGCTCGTGTGCACCGCGTTCAACGCCGACTTCGACGGAGACCAGATGGCAGTGCACCTGCCGCTGTCGCTCGAAGCCCAGGCTGAAGCGCGCGTCTTGATGTTGTCAGCCAACAACCTGTTGTCGCCGGCATCGGGTCGCCCGATCGTGGCGCCGAACCAAGACCTCATCATCGGTGGCTACTACCTCACGCAGATGATCGAAGGTCGTGAAGGCGAAGGACGTGCGTTCCGCACCATGGCCGAGCTCATCAACGCGCTCGATGGCCGCACCGTCACGTTGCACTCGAAGATTCATTGGTATGGCTCGACGGTGAAGAAGCCGCTCGAAACCACGCCCGGCCGACTCATCCTCGAAGAAGCATTGCCCGAGAACTACGTCGCGCAGTTTGGTCACATCAACCGCGCGCTCGGCAAGGGCCAGTTGTCAGAGGTCGTTGAACGACTCAGCGACAACTATCCGAAGGCCACCGTTGCGGCGTCACTCGACCGCATCAAGTCGCTGTGCTACCGCTACGCGTCGCAGAGCGGTTTGACGTTCTCGATCAACGACATCAAGGCGCCCACCGACAAGCGCGCCATCTTGGAGAAATACGAAGACAAGGCAGAGAAGGTCGAGACGCAGTTCCGTCGCGGCATCATCACCGACCAAGAGCGCCGTCAGCAGGAAGTGCAGATCTGGTCAGATGCCACAAATGAAGTGCAGTCGGCGATGCAGCAGTCGTTCAAGAACGACCGCTTCAACCCGATCGACATGATGGTCGGTTCAGGCGCACGCGGCAACATGACGCAGCTGCGTCAGATCGCCGCCATGCGTGGTCTCGTGGCCAACCCCCGCGGTGACATGATTCCGCGCCCGATCAAGAGCAACTTCCGTGAAGGTCTCGCAACACTCGAGTACTTCATCGCCACACCGGGTGCCCGCAAGGGTCTGGTCGACACCGCGTTGCGCACCGCCGACTCTGGCTATCTCACGCGTCGTCTGCATGACGTCGCACAAGAACTGATCGTGCGCGAAGATGACTGCGGCACCGTGCAAGGCATCTGGGTCGAAGACGTGCAGCCCGACACACCGTCGAAGCGCAACTGGTTGGAGACCCGTCTCTTTGGTCGCAGCTTGCACACTGACGTGACGCTGTCGAACGGCACGGTGTTGCCGAAGAACAGCATCGTTGGCGACACCGAATTGGCGCTGTTGCGCGAAGACCCCGCGATCACCCGAGTGCGAGTGCGCTCGGTGCTGACGTGTGAGTCAAAGAACGGCATCTGCGCAAAGTGCTATGGCCGTTCGCTGGCCACGGGTAGCGAGATTGAACTTGGTGAAGCAGTCGGTGTGATTGCCGCTCAGTCAATTGGTGAGCCTGGCACGCAGCTGACCATGCGCACCTTCCACACCGGTGGTGTGGCGGGCAAAGACATCGCGGGCGGTCTGCCACGCGTCGTCGAGTTGTTCGAAGCGCGCCATCCGAAGGGTGCGTCGTCTCTGGCGCGTGCCACCGGCGTGGTGCGTATCGGTGCCGACGACGGCAAGGGCTTGGTCGTCAACATCATCGACGACAGTGGCGTCGAAGTGCCGTTGACCCTGCCCACAGGCAGCAAGTTGAAGGTGAAAGACGGCGATTCGGTGGAAGCTGGTCAGTTGCTGACCGATGGCCCGATTGACCCGAAGGAACTGCTGGAGATCAGCGGAATCCGTGACACCCAGAACTACATCGTCGACGAAGTGCAGAAGGTGTACCGCGACCAGGGTGTTGCGATTCACGACAAGCACATTGAGTTGATTCTGCGTCAGATGACCCGCCGCTATGTCGTGCAAGATCCGGGCGAGACCCAGTTCTTGCCTGGCGAGCGCGTCGATGCGCGACTGCTGCGCGAGACCAACGATCAGTTGGCCAAGGAAGGCAAGCGCACCGCCGAAGGTCGCCCAGAACTGATGGGCATCACCAAGGCGGCGATCTCGACCGAGTCGTGGCTGTCGGCAGCATCGTTCCAAGAGACCACCCGCGTCTTGACCGAAGCGGCTATCGACGGCAAGAGCGACTCGTTGATCGGCTTGAAGGAGAACATCATCATCGGCAAGGTAATCCCTGCCGGCACCGGTATGGACTCCTACAACCTCTTCGGTCTCGACTACCCGGGCTATGTTCCGCAGACCAATTATTCGTCAGACGACGAAGCTGGTATCGCGGTCGACCCCGAGCGCTTCGGTACCCCGAAGCCGTCGAGCTCAGCCTCGGTTGATGCCTCGGAATTGCAATCGGTGTTCGGTGTCTCGGTGTTGCCAGCAGGGGAGAACGGTGCCGCCGACGAGGCCACCACTGAGGCAGACGATGTCACCCCCGCTGAATCCGACGACAACGCTGCCGACGGTTCCGCCGACGACAACGCCTAGTCGCGCTCGACGCGGCGGGTTGGCGACCTTCGCGGGTCGCCCGTAGGCTGTAGAGCCCGCTGACGGCGGCCTTCTTGGCCCTGTCGTGCGGGTGAAAAGTCAGTGCCCGTCACTACGAAAGAAAGACATCGGTTTTCCGCGTGCCCACCATCCAACAGCTGATCCGCCAAGGTCGCAGCTCGAAGTCGTCTAAGACCAAGACGCCGGCCCTGAAGGGTTCGCCGCAACGTCGCGGTGTGTGCACCCGCGTGTTCACCACCACCCCGAAAAAGCCGAACTCGGCGTTGCGCAAAGTTGCCCGCGTGCGATTGACGAGCGGCGTCGAAGTCACGGCGTATATCCCTGGTGAAGGGCACAACCTGCAAGAGCACTCCATCGTGCTCGTGCGCGGCGGTCGTGTGCGCGACCTGCCCGGTGTTCGCTACAAGATCATTCGCGGTGCGCTCGACGCTGCCGGTGTGAAAGATCGCAAACAGGCCCGCAGCCGCTACGGTGCGAAGCGAGCGAAGTAGTCATGTCGCGCAAAGGTCCAGCCGTACGCAGCGAGTTGCTCGCTGACCCGGTCTTCCATTCCACGCTCGTCACGCAAATCGTCAACAAGGTGATGCTGCACGGCAAGAAGAGCACTGCCGAACAGATCGTCTACGGTGCGATGAAGATCATCGAACAA
Source organism: Actinomycetota bacterium (assembly GCA_009927665.1). Taxonomy (GTDB): domain Bacteria; phylum Actinomycetota; class Acidimicrobiia; order Acidimicrobiales; family Ilumatobacteraceae; genus F1-60-MAGs027. The sequence goes on along the minus strand of RFMM01000180.1, from coordinate 47,252 downwards.
AAGACCAGCAGCGAGCCGCTCGCAACGCTGAAGCGGGCGATTGACAACGTGAAGCCCCCGCTCGAAGTGCGCAGCCGCCGCGTCGGTGGTGCCACCTACCAGGTGCCTGTCGAGGTCAAGCCTCGTCGCTCGACCACCCTTGCCATTCGCTGGGTCGTCGACAACGCCCGCGCCCGTCGCGAAAAGACGATGGCTGAATGTCTCGCCAATGAGTTGCTTGATGCCTCGAACGGCGTCGGTGCCTCGATGAAGAAGCGCGAAGACACGCAGAAGATGGCGGAAGCTAACAAAGCCTTCGCGCACTACCGCTGGTAAACCCCCACACGCACGACGAACCGCACGGAGTATCCCCCCATGTCTGAACGAGAGTTTCCACTCGAGCGATACCGCAACATCGGCATCATGGCGCACATTGACGCCGGCAAGACCACCACGACCGAGCGCGTGCTCTACTACACCGGCAAGTCGTACAAGATCGGTGAAGTGCACGAAGGCGCAGCGATCATGGACCACATGGCGCAAGAACAAGAGCGCGGCATCACCATTACTGCCGCTGCCACTACGGCATTCTGGCGCGACCATCGCATCAACATCATTGACACCCCGGGTCACGTCGACTTCACGATCGAAGTAGAGCGATCGCTGCGCGTGCTCGACGGCGCCGTTGCGGTCTTCGACTCGGTCGCTGGTGTCGAACCGCAGACCGAGACCGTGTGGCGTCAAGCCAACAAATATCGCGTGCCCCGCCTGTGCTTCATCAACAAGATGGACCGCACCGGCGCCAACTTCTACCGCACCGTCGACATGATCAAAGATCGTCTGCAGTCGACACCCGCAGTCGTGATGTTGCCGTTGGGCGCCGAGGGTGGCTACGCCGGCATCGTCGACATCGTAAAGATGAAGGCCATTCAGTGGGATGGTGACGACAAAGACTCGAAGTATTTCGAGACCGAGATTCCTGCCGAATACGTCGAGAAGGCCAAGCAATACCGGGCGGAGTTGCTCGAACTCGCCGCCGGCGAGAGCGAAGAAATCATGGAGAAGTACCTCAGCGACGGCGACTTGTCAGAAGCCGACCTGAAGCGCGCGATTCGCACGGGCACGCTTGCGTTCAGCTTCGTGCCGGTGCTCTGTGGCTCGGCGTTCAAGAACAAGGGTGTGCAGCAGATGCTCGACGCCGTCGTCGACTATCTGCCGTCGCCGCTCGACATTCCGCCGGCTGAGGGCACCAACCTGAAGGGCGACGAGAAGGTCACCCGCGAAGCGAACGAGAAGGCGCCGTTTGCGGCACTCGCCTTCAAGATCGTTGCTGACCCTTTCGGCAAGCTCACCTACTTCCGCGTCTACTCGGGTCGCATCGCCAAGGGTGAAGAGTTGTACAACTCGGTGAAAGAAAAGCGCGAGCGCGTCGGTCGTCTGCTGTTGATGCATGCGAACCAGCGCGAAGACATTGATGTCGCACTCGCCGGTGACATCGTTGCTGGCCTGGTTTCAAAGACGTCACCACTGGTGACACGCTGTGCGATCGCGACAACCCGGTCATCTTGGAGCGCATGGAGTTCCCCGACCCGGTCATTCACGTCGCCATCGAGCCGAAGACGAAGAACGATCAAGACAAGCTGGGTAAGGCACTCAAGTCGTTGTCAGACGAAGACCCGACGTTCCGCGTGCGCACCGACCACGAGACCGGCCAGACCGTGATCTCGGGCATGGGCGAGTTGCACCTCGAGATTCTCGTCGACCGCATGCAGCGTGAATTCAATGTCGATGCGACGGTGGGCAAACCGCAGGTCGCGTATCGCGAGACGGTGACCAAGACCGTTGACACCGTTGAGTACCGCCACATCAAGCAGTCGGGTGGTTCTGGTCAGTTCGCGGTCGTGAAAATCACCGTCGAGCCAAACCCTGGCAAGGGCTATGAATTCGTCGACGACATCACTGGTGGCCGCATTCCGCGTGAGTACATCCAGCCGACGAACCAAGGCATTCAGGCTGCACTCGACAACGGTGTGCTCGCCGGGTATCCGACGGTCGATGTGAAGGTGAGCCTCGTTGACGGCCAGTACCACGACGTTGACTCAAACGAAATGGCGTTCAAGATCGCCGGCCAGATGGCGTTCAAGAAGGCCGCGGCGATGGCTCGCCCCGTGCTCCTTGAGCCGATCATGGCTGTCGAAGTGGTCACGCCAGAGAACCACATGGGCGACGTCATCGGTGACTTGTCGAGCCGCCGTGGTCGCATCGAAGGCATGGAGGCCAACGGCAATTTCCAGAACGTGCGTGCGCAAGTGCCGCTTTCGGAAATGTTCGGATACAGTACAGACCTGCGTTCTCGCACCCAAGGGCGCGCGACGTACACCATGCAATTCCACTCGTACCAGCAGGTGCCTGAGGCCATCTCGCAAGAGATCGTCAAGCGCGTGCGCGGGGAATAGCAAGCAACCGATCTCAACAAAGAAAGCAACACAGGAGAGAAACAGCAATGTCGAAGGGTAAATTCGAGCGCAACAAGCCCCACGTCAACATCGGCACGATGGGTCACATTGACCACGGCAAGACCACGTTGACCGCATCCATCTCCAAGACACTCGCCGACAAGGGTCTGGCCGAGTACACCCCGTTCGATCAGATCGACAAGGCGCCCGAAGAGAAGGCGCGCGGTATCACCATCTCGATCGCGCACATTGAATACGAGACCGAGAAGCGCCACTACGCGCACGTCGACATGCCGGGTCACGCCGACTACATCAAGAACATGATCACCGGTGCCGCTCAGGTTGACGGTGCGATCCTCGTGGTCGCCGCCACTGACGGCCCGATGCCCCAGACGCGTGAACACGTGCTGTTGGCCCGCCAAGTCGGCGTGCCCTACATCGTGGTCGCCCTCAACAAGGCCGACATGGTCGATGACGAAGACATGCTGATGCTCGTCGAAGAAGAAATTCGCGACCTGCTCACGATGTACGAGTTCCCGGGCAAAGATGTGCCGGTCGTGCGTGTCTCGGCGCTCAAGGCGCTCGAGGGCGATGCCGCATGGCAAGAAAAGATCATGGAGCTCATGAAGGCCTGTGACGATTACATCCCCGAGCCGAAGCGTGAGCTCGACAAGCCGTTCCTCATGCCGATCGAAGACGTGTTCACCATCACTGGTCGTGGCACCGTCGTGACCGGCAAGGTTGAGCAGGGCAAGGTCAACACCGGCGACGAAATTGAAATCGTCGGCTTGCGTGACACCCAGAAGACCGTGTGCACGGGCGTCGAGATGTTCCGCAAGTTGCTTGACGAAGGTCAGGCCGGCGACAACATCGGCGCGCTCTTGCGCGGCACGAAGAAAGAAGACGTCGAGCGTGGTCAGGTGCTGTGCGCCCCTGGCAGCATCACCCCGCACACCAAGTTCGAGGGTCAGGTGTACGTTCTGAAGAAGGAAGAGGGTGGCCGTCACAAGCCGTTCTTCAACAACTACCGTCCGCAGTTCTTCTTCCGCACCACTGACGTAACCGGCACCATTCAGTTGCCTTCGGGCACCGAGATGGTGATGCCTGGTGACAACGTCGTGATGACGGTCGAACTCGGCAAGCCGATCGCCATGGACGAAGGTCTGCGCTTCGCGATTCGCGAAGGTGGCCGCACCGTTGGCGCCGGTCGAGTGACGAAGATCCTCCAGTAAGCAACGACGGATCAACTCAGGAACCGAGACTCACTCACCATGGCGCAAAAGCAGGGCATTCGCATTCGCCTCAAGGCGTTCGACCATGCCGTGCTCGACAACGAGTCGCGCAAGATCGTTGAGACGGTCGTGCGCACTGCCGCCACGGTGCGTGGGCCGATTCCGCTGCCCACCGACAAGCACCGCTACACGGTGATTCGCGGACCGCACGTCGACAAAGACTCGCGTGAGCACTTCGAAATGCGCATTCACAAGCGCATCATCGACATTGTCGATGCCAATGCCAAGACGGTCGAGACGCTGCAGCGCCTCGAGATTGCCGCCGGCGTTGACATCGAAATCAAGATGAACTGAGTGAACTCAGACACGCGGCGGTTGAAGCCGTGAAAACACCGTCATAAGCACGGTTAAGAGCTTGGTGAGAAGCGCCCAGAGTGATGTCGCAGCCGCGACAGTGTGGCGCTAGACAACTCCCTATGAGTTTCGTGCTACCCCCGCCACCGCCCTCGGAGTACACCGGATCACAACGGTCGCCGGCCAAGCCTCGCGTTTGGCGCGTCGCGTTGCTCGCTGCACTGCTCTCGGTGATTTCCGGATTCATCGGCGGCGTGATCGCGACACAACTCAATGACGCTTCGACAGCGACGAATGACGAGCCGTACACGCAGGTGACGTCTGCCCCCGTGGTGTCAGATGTCGAGTCAACAGATGCAACGTCAGTTGCGCTCGTGGCGCAACGATTGGCCAACAGCGTCGTCACCATCTCGGCGCAAGTGAACGGCGCAATGGGCGACGGAGAAGCTACGGGAACCGGTGTGGTGGTGTCGAGCAACGGTGAGATTCTCACCAACGCACACGTTGTCGAAGGTGCCACGGATGTTCGTGTGCGATTCGCGAACGACACCGAGCCAGTCACGGCAGAAGTGCTCGCTTTCGACACCGGCAACGATCTCGCCCTGCTCAAGGTGAATGCGAGCGGTCTCGTTGCTGCGACGTTTGCCAAACCTGGAAGCGTGCGAGTTGGCGACCAAGTGGTGGCCATCGGATACGCACTCGCCCTTGATGGTGGTCCGAGCGTGACGACCGGAATCGTGTCGGCCTTGAAGCGCACGATCTTCACCGACTCTGGTGCATTGAACAGCCTCATCCAGACCGACGCCGCAATCTCATCAGGCAACTCGGGTGGACCGCTCGTCAACATGCGGGGAGAAGTCGTGGGCATCAACACGGCCGTAGCCCGTGGCGATTCCACCTCGTCGGCAAACAACATCGGGTTTGCCATCTCCGTCGACGAGACACTGGCCGTGCTCGAGCAATTGCGCAGTCAAGCAGCTGGCGAAGAGCGCACCGAAGGTTTTCTCGGCGTCAGCATTGATGCCCGCACTGACGGTGGAGCCGGCTCGATCATCACCACCGTGCAGCCCGATTCTCCAGCTGAGACGGCGGGCATTCGTGAGGGCGATGTGGTGCTGGCGGTCGACGGCGAGCCGGTCAACGGTCAGGCCGGTCTCGTGGCGGCGATTCGTGACCGCAGCCCGGGCGACACCATTGAGATCGACCTTGTGCGTGATGGTGAGCGCCTGACGCTCTCGGCGACGCTGGTCGCACGCCCCAAGGACTAGGCCCACGGCCCTCGCTCGGGCAAACCTCGGCCCCGGTGGGGCAGGCGCAAACGCCCGATAGCGTGCCAAGTCGCGTTTGGAACGGCTCACGCCAGACCAGTCGCAGTCGTCAGTTGACTTCGTGGGGTTCACCCCACACCCAATTGATGTCTGTGTGCGCCTGATTCGTCAGGTACCTCACAGCGAAAACGATCTCGGGCTCCGCCGGCTTTGCCGAGCGGGGCTTTTTCGTGGAAGCGAACGAGACCGTCGCCGCGGTGCGGGCGCACGCGAAGAGCAGCAATAGTCGCAACAGAAAAGGTTCACCATGGCACAGAAAGCGATCGTCGGCGAGAAGGTCGGCATGACGCAAGTGTGGACGGCCGACCGTCGCGTCGTGCCCGTCACCGTTCTGCGCGTCGAGCCTGCGCGCATCGTGCAGGTGAAGACGAATGCCACCGATGGTTACAACGCATTGCAAGTGACCTTTGGGCAAAAAGACGCCAAGAAACTCACCAAGGCGGCAGCGGGCCACTTCGCCAAGCACAACGTGGCGCCGGGTCGTCGTCTGGTCGAGCTGCGCCTTGATTCCGTCGACGGTTTCGAAGTTGGTCAAGAAATTGGTGTCGACAAGTTGGTGGCAGGAGAAATCGTTGACGTCACTGCAGTCAGCCGCGGCAAGGGCTTTGCCGGTGGCATGAAGCGCCACAACTTCCGCGGTCAGGGTGCTGCGCACGGCAACCACAAACACCACCGCGCACCGGGCTCGATTGGTCAGCGCTCGTTTCCTGGTCGCGTGTTCCGCGGCATGCGCATGGCCGGCCATCTCGGCCATCAGCAAGTAACCATCATGAATCTCGAAATCGTGCAAGCCGACGCTGAGCGCAATTTGCTGCTCGTGAAGGGTGCAGTGCCCGGCCCGAACGGTGGCGTCGTCATCGTTCGTAACGCGATGAAGGGCGGCAAGTAATCATGGCCAAACTCACGATGAAGAACCCCGCCGGCAAGAACGCCGCGAGCGTTGAATTGTCAGACGACTTCTTCGGTTTGGTGCCGAACGTCGCCGTGATGCATCAAGTCGTTGTCGCTCAGTTGGCCCATCGTCGAGCGGGTACACAGAGCACCAAGGGTCGTGCCGAAGTGCGTGGTGGTGGCAAGAAGCCATTCAGCCAGAAGGGCACTGGTAACGCCCGTCAGGGTTCCATTCGTGCGCCGCAGTTCGTCGGTGGCGCAGTCACGCTTGGCCCGACGCCACGCAAATACAGCCAGCGCACCCCGAAAAAGATGGTGCAATTGGCGTTGCGTTCTGCTCTTTCTGATCGCGCTCGCGACGGCAAGGTCATCGTCGTCGATGCCTGGTCGTTCGACAAGCCCAACGCCAAGGCCGGCGCTGCCGCGCTTGCCGCGCTCGGCACGAGCGGCAACGTGATGGTCGTCGTGAAGAGTGCGACCAGCGATGCCGCCAAGAGCATGCGCAATCTTGCCAATGTGCAGGTGGTTCTGACGAGCGAACTCAACGCCTATGACGTGCTCGTCAACGACTGGATCGTGTTCTCGCAAGACAGCCTGCCCACGACCGCCGGAGGTGCAAAGTGAAAGACCCACGCGACGTGATCATCCGCCCAGTGGTGTCGGAAAAGAGCTACGCCGGCTCGAGCGTCGGCGTGTACACCTTCGAAGTGCACCCCTCGGCCAGCAAGCCCGAGATTCGTGACGCAGTGCAGCGCATCTTCAATGTGAAGGTCGTGAAGGTCAACACCCTGAACCGTCTGGGCAAGCGCCGCATCACCCGCGGCACCAATCGAGTCGGTGTGCGTGATGGTTCGAAGCGGGCCATCGTCACACTCGCCCCCGGTCAACAGATCCCGCTGTTCGAGAACTGAGCGCACCACCATGGCCATTCGCAAACGTCGCCCCACCAGCAGCGGTCGTCGATTCCAGACGTCGGCTGACTTCTCGGAAGTCACGAAGCACCGACCAGAAAAGTCGTTGCTCACCTCGAAGCCTGAGCGCGGCGGTCGCAATGCATCGGGTCGCATCACCTCGCGCCACAAGGGTGGCGGACACAAGCAGCAGTACCGCATCATCGACTGGAAGCGCGGCAAAGACGAAGTTCGCGCCAAAGTTGCCGCCATCGAGTACGACCCGAACCGCACCTGTCGCATCGCGCTCTTGCACTACCTCGACGGCACGAAGGCGTACATCTTGGCGCCGAAGGGTCTCGAAGTGGGTCAGCATGTCGAAAGCGGTCAGCGCGCCGACATCAAGCCGGGCAACGCACTGCCGTTGCGTTACGTGCCTGTCGGCACCGTCGTGCACAACGTCGAGATGCGCCCCGGCCAGGGTGGTCGCATCGCGCGTTCGGCTGGCGTCTCGGTGCAGCTTGTTGCCAAAGAAGGTGACTTCGCCACGTTGCGCATGCCAAGCAGCGAAATGCGTCGTGTGCCGATCGATTGTCGCGCCACCATTGGTGAAGTCGGTAACGCCGAACACGAACTCGTGAAGATCGGCAAGGCAGGTCGCAATCGCTGGAAGGGTGTGCGCCCGCAGTCACGCGGCGTCGCCATGAACCCCGTCGACCACCCGCTCGGTGGTGGCGAAGGAAAGACGTCGGGCGGTCGTCCGGCTGTTTCGCCGTGGGGCAAGCCCGAGCGTCGTACGCGCAAGAAGTCAAAGGCGTCGCAGCAGTTCATCGTGCGTCGTCGTCGTTCAGGAAAGGCACGTGGTTAACGCATGGCTCGCAGTCTGAAGAAGGGTCCGTTCGTGGACGAGCATCTCTTGAAGAAGCTCGACGCAATGAACGAGAGTGGCGATCGCAAGCCGATCAAGACGTGGTCGCGTCGCTCGACGATCATTCCCGACATGGTGGGCCACACCTTCGCCGTGCACGACGGTCGCAAGCACGTGCCTGTGTATGTCACCGAATCGATGGTCGGACACAAGTTGGGTGAATTTGCCAACACCCGAACCTTCAAGGCCCACGCCAGCTCGGAGAAGATGGCCGGAGCCGAGTCTGCACCTGCGGCACCCGGGGCTTCGTCATGACCGGCCCGAAGCTCAACGAAGCCAATCGCGTCGCGGGCAGCCGTGGCGGCGCCAAGGCGCAGGTGCGCTGGGTGCGCATGTCGGCCTCGAAGTTTCGCCCGGTGCTCAATCAAATGCGCGGCCTCGACGTGACGAGCGCGCGCGAACTGCTCAGCCTGCATGAAGTCGGTGCAGCCGCGATCATTCAGAAGTTGCTCAAATCAGCCGTCTCGAACGCCGTGACCAACCACGAGATGGACGAAGAGAAGTTGTACGTCAAGGCGTGCTTCGCCGACGAGTCGCCAACGATCAAGCGGTTCCGCCCGCGTGCACGCGGTCGCGCCAACACGCGCCTGCGCCGTGGCGCGCACGTCACGATCGTCGTCGGCGAGATGGACGAGAACACGCTGAAGTCACTTGCCGCCCAGGGTGGCAGCGAGAAGTCAGACCGCCGCAAGCGCGTGGCTGCCAGCCAGGCTCGCGCAGCCGCCGCGGCAGCTACTGACGCCAAGAACGAAGCCGCGACCGCCGATGACGCGGGCGAGGCCACCGAGTCGAGTGCAGCAACGAACGAGGAGTCGAAGTAATGGGCCAGAAGATCAATCCGTACGGCTTCCGCCTCGGCATCACGACCGAATGGAAGAGCAAGTGGTTTGCCGGCAAGAAGCAGTACCGCGAGTACCTCACCGAAGACTGGAAGATTCGCGGCTACCTCATGGCGCGCCTTGCTGATGCGGCCGTCAGTCGAATCGACATCGAGCGCACGATCGACAAGCTGCGCATCGACATTCACACCGCTCGCCCCGGTGTGGTCATCGGCAAAGCCGGTGCAAAAGCCAACGAGTTGCGCGAGCACCTGTCGGCGCTCACGGGCAACAACAAACTGCAGTTGAACATCAACGAGATCAAAGACTCTGAACTCGATGCAGCACTCGTTGCTCAAGGTGTCGCTGACCAGTTGGCCAACCGAGTGGCGTTCCGCCGTGCGATGAAGCGCGCCGTGCAGAACGCACAGAAGGCCGGCGTGCAGGGCATTCGTATCCAGTGTTCGGGCCGACTCGGTGGCGCCGAGATGACCCGTCGCGAGTGGTACCGCGAGGGTCGTGTTCCGCTGCACACGTTGCGTGCGAACATCGACTACGGATTCCGCGAAGCCGTTACCTCGGCTGGTCGCGTTGGCATCAAGGTGTGGCTGTACAAGGGTGAGATTCTTCCGTACTCAACCGACAACGCCGATCGCGCGATGCGTGAAGCACAGATGGCAGCCGGTGACACCATGGCAGCCGCGCCGCGTTCAGCCAGCGTGATTACCTCTGCTGGCCCGCGCGACGAGAACGACCCACTCGTGGGCGAAGCCGATCAACACATGGAAACGCTGATCGACGCCGAAGAAGAGATTGAGCGTCGCCTGAGCGATTCGACCGAGACCCCGCACTTCAAGAAGGACTGACCATGTTGCAACCAAAGAAAGTGAAGCACCGCAAACACCATCGCGGTCGCATGAAGGGTGAGTCGAAGGGTGCGCGCGAGTTGGCGTTCGGTGAGTACGGCATTCAGGCGCTTGAGCCGGGTTGGATCACGTCGCGGCAAATCGAAGCGGCTCGTATCGCCATGACCCGTCACATCAAGCGCGGTGGCAAGGTGTGGATCAACGTGTTCCCCGACAAGTCGGTGACCAAGAAGCCCGCCGAAACCCGCATGGGCAGCGGCAAGGGCAACCCCGAGTTGTGGGTGGCCGTGGTGAAACCCGGCCGTGTGCTGTTCGAGTTGTCGTACCCGACGTCAGATGTTGCCACTCAGGCACTCAGCCGTGCAGTGCAGAAACTGCCGATCAAGTGCCGCATCATTCAACGTGAGGAGGGCATCTAGTCATGGCCGAGAACCTCGAAAAGTCGATGCAAGAAATCAACGAACTCGACCTGGCTGGTCTGGTGGAGCTGTTGGAAAACCTGAAGCAGGATTCTCTCAACGCACGCTTCAAACTCGCCACGGGTCAATTGACCGATACCGCCAGCATCGGTGCGTTGCGCAAACAGATTGCGCGCGTCAACCTGGCGATTCGCACCAAGGAAATCGCCGCTGCCGAGGCGGCCAGCACCACGTCGAAAGCGAGCCGCTGATGCCCGAGACCACTGAACGCAACGCCCGCAAAGAGCGCGACGGTCTCGTCGTGTCGAGCAAGATGAACAAGACGATCGTCGTCGCCTTGGTTGAGCGCGTGCGCCACCCGAAGTACGACAAGTTCATCACCCGCACCAAGAAGCTGTACGCCCACGACGAGGCCAACGATGCCAAAGTGGGCGACCGCGTGCGTGTGGTCGAGACTCGTCCGCTCAGCAAGACCAAGCGCTGGCGCGTCGTCGAGGTTCTGGAGCGTGCGAAATGATCCAACAAGAGAGCCGCCTCAAGGTGGCTGACAACAGTGGCGCGCGCGAAGTGCTCGTCATCAAGGTGTTGGGCGGCACCCGCCGTCGCTACGCCTCGATCGGCGACGTCTTCATTGGCACTGTCAAAGATGCGATTCCTGGCGCCGGCGTGAAGCAGGGCGAAGTGGTGCGTTGCGTCGTGGTGCGCGTTGCCAAAGAGAAGCGCCGCCCAGACGGCAGTTACATCCGCTTCGATGAGAACGCAGCGGTCTTGATCAAAGAAGACCTGACCCCACGTGGCACCCGAATCTTCGGGCCCGTTGGTCGTGAACTGCGTGACAAGAAGTTCATGCGCATCGTTTCGCTCGCCCCGGAGGTGCTGTGACATGAAGTTGCGCAAAGACGACGTCGTGCGAGTCATTCGCGGCAAAGACCGCGGCAAAGAGGGCAAGATTCTGCACGTCTTGCCGGCGGCGAACAAGGTCGTAGTCGACGGTCTGAACATTGCCAAGCGCCACACCGCCCGCCGCAGTGACAAAGACAAGAGCGAGATCAAGATGATCCCTATGCCGATGCCGGCTGCGAACGTGATGCTCGTGCACAAGGGCAAGGTCACTCGCGTCGGTTACAAGGTCGATGCCAAGGGCAACAAGGTGCGCATCGCGCGCAGCACAGGAGACGAAATCTGATGGCCACCACCTACGTTCCCCGTCTGAAGGCGCACTACCGCGATGTGGTGCGTGCCGAACTCATGCAATCGCTCGGCGTGAAGAACCCGATGCAAGTGCCGACGATGGAAAAATCGTCATCAACATGGGTGTCGGCAAAGCGACCCAGCAGGCGTCATTGCTCGACGGGGCAGTGGCTGACCTGACCGCGATCACCGGCCAGAAGCCCATCGTCACCAAGTCGCGTATCGCCATTGCTTCGTTCAAGTTGCGTGAAGATCAGGCGATTGGCGCCAAGGTCACCTTGCGTGGTGACCGCATGTGGGAATTCTTCGACCGCTTGCTGGCCGTGGCGATCCCCCGCATTCGCGACTTCCGTGGTCTTCCTGGTCGTTCGTGGGACGGACATGGCAACTACACCTTCGGTCTCACCGAGCAGATGGTGTTCATGGAGATCAACTACGACAAGGTCGACGTGCCACGCGGCATGGATATCACCATCGTGACGACGGCGAAAGACGACCTCACCGGCAAGGCATTGCTCGATGCATTCGGCTTCCCGTTCCGCAAGGGCGAGATGCCGGCGTCGACGAAGCGCACGAAGAAGCAGACCAAGAAGAAGTCAATCGTTCAGAGCAACTCGTAACAAAGGACAACACACACCACATGGCAAAGAAGTCACTCCGCAACAAAGCAGCTGCGACACCGAAATTCAAGGTGCGCGCCTACACGCGCTGTCAGCGCTGTGGTCGCGCCCGCGCGGTGTACCGCAAGTTCGGGCTGTGCCGCATCTGCTTGCGCGAATTGGCGCATGCCGGCGAGATTCCTGGGCTGCGAAAGTCGAGCTGGTAGGCGCATGATTACTGATCCGATTTCCGACATGCTCACCCGCATTCGCAACGCCAACTCGGCGATGCGCGACGAGGTGACGATGCCGTCGTCGAAGCAGAAGGTGGCGCTCGCCGAGATCTTGAAGAAAGAGGGCTACATCGCCGACTTTCAGTTGGTCGATGGCGTGGCCAGCGGCACCAAGGTGCTGAAGATTCAGATGAAGTACTCCGACGATCGCCGCCGCACGATCTCGGGCATCAAGCGCGTGTCGACACCCGGTCTGCGCATCTACCGTCGTGCCACCGACGTGCCCCGCGTGTTGGGCGGTCTCGGCGTTGCTGTTCTTTCTACGAGTCACGGGCTCATGACCGACCGCGAGGCGCGCAAGCGCAACGTTGGTGGCGAAGTCATGTGTTACGTCTGGTGAATCGGAGCACATCATGTCACGCGTAGGTAAAGCAGCAATCACCATTCCGCAAGGCGTCGAAGTCACCCTCGGAGCCGAGAGCATCACCGTGAAGGGTTCGAAGGGCACACTCGTTCGCCCGATTCCGGCCGGCATCAGCGTGAAGAAGGTGGAAACCTCACTCGTCGTCGAGCGAGCCAGCAGCGGTCGAGACGAGCGTTCACGCCACGGCATGATGCGCGCAATGATTCGCAACATGGTCGACGGCGTCACGCAGGGCTACACCCGTGAGCTTGAGATCATCGGCGTCGGCTATCGCGCCGTCGCCAAGGGCCAAGACAAGCTTGAGTTGGCGCTCGGATTCTCGCACCCCGTGCCCTATGCCGCACCGAAAGGAATCACTTTTGACGTGCCGCAGCCCACGCGCATCGTGGTGAAGGGTGCCGACAAAGAACTCGTTGGCCAAGTCGCAGCCGAGATTCGAGCGTTTCGCTCACCTGAGCCGTACAAGGGCAAAGGTGTGCGCTATGTCAACGAGCGGGTGTTGCGCAAGGCCGGCAAGACGGGCAAGAAGTAGGAGATTCGACCATGACCACCATCGCCAAGAAGCGTCGCGACAGCCGGCTTCGCCGCCACCGCCGCGTCCGCAAGAAGATTCACGGCACGGCGCAACGACCTCGTCTCGCGGTGTACCGCAGCAACAAGCACCTCGTCGCTCAGTTGATCGACGACGACTCGGGTCGCACCGTTGTTTCGGCCTCGTCGCTCGAGGCGGAATTCCGCGGCAAGCAGGTCGGCGGCAACGTCGTGGCGGCCAAGGCAGTCGGCAGTTTGGTTGCAGAACGCGCCAAGCAAGCCGGAATCAGCAAGGTGGTCTTTGACCGCGGCGGATTCCTCTATCACGGACGTATCGCAGCGCTTGCAGAAGCAGCGCGCGAGGGAGGACTGGAGTTCTAATGACTGACGTACAGCAACCAGAAGCAACCGAAGGCCGCGACCGTCGCGATCGTCGCGATCGTCGCGAGCGCAAGCCGCGTGAGCCCCGCCCCGAAGCCAAGCCAGGCGAGTTCGGTGAGTCACGTGTCGTGCACGTCAACCGTGTCGCCAAAGTGGTGAAGGGTGGTCGTCGATTCCAGTTCGCCGCCATCGTCGTGATTGGTGACAAAGCTGGTCGCGTGGGTCTCGGCTACGGCAAGGCGCGTGAAGTGCCCCTCGCCATTCAAAAAGGCACCGAAGATGCCAAGCGCAACATCTTCCACGTCGCACTCGCCGGCCCGACCATCACGCACGCCATCGAAGGCGTCAATGGTGCGGCTCGAGTGTTGCTGAAGCCTGCTGCGCCTGGTACTGGCGTTATCGCCGGTGGTGCGGCTCGCATCATTCTCGAAGAAGCCGGCATCAAAGACGTGCTCGCCAAGTCGTTGGGTTCGCCGAACTCGATCAACGTGGCGCGCGCAACGATCAACGGGTTGCGCTCGTTGTTGCGGCCCGACGAAGTCGCCAAGCGACGCGGTCTCACTGAAGATGAGTTCGTGCCGCGTGGCTTGCTGCGCGCCTACAACGAGTCGAAGAAGCAGCGAGCACAGGCCCGATAAGGAAGCACCATGAGCAAGACCATCACCGTTCGACAGAAGCGTTCGCAAATCGGCAGCATGCCCAAGACCCGCGCCACCATGCGGGCCCTTGGCTTGCGCAAGATCGGCGACACCAACGTGCTGCCTGACCGCCCCGAGATTCGCGGCATGATTGCACGCGTGCCGCACCTCATCGACATCATCGTCAATGACGAGAAGGGCAGCTGAACATGCGCGTCGACCAGATGGGCCCGAAGCACGGGGCGAAGAAATCACGCAAGCGCGTGGGCCGCGGTATCGGTGGCAAAGGTGGCAAGACTGCGGGTCGAGGCACCAAGGGTCAGTACGCCCGAAACACCGTCGCGCGCGGCTTCGAAGGTGGCCAGATGCCGCTCAAGCAGCGTGTGCCAAAACTGAAGGGCTTCAACAACCCCTTCCGCGTTGAGTATCAGGCGATCAACCTCGACACGCTCGAAGCACTCGGGGTGAGCGAGATCAGCGCCGAACTGCTCATCAGCAAGGGCCTGATTCGCAAGGGCAATCTGGTGAAGGTGTTGGGTCGCGGAAAGGTCTCGAAGGCCCTGTCGCTCTCGGTGCATGCGGTGTCGCAAACTGCGCAAGAGGCCATCACGGCAGCGGGCGGCAAGATCACCATCTTGCCCAAGCCGTTCCGTGGTGTGCGTCCGCCGGCCAGCGGCAGCCAGTTCACGAACCGCTAGTTTTCGCTCGCAGAGGATCGGAGAACGAAGATGTTCGCACGAATCAAGAACCTGTTCACCGTTGCCGACCTGCGCAACAAGGTGCTCTTCACGCTCTTCATCTTCGCGGTCTATCGCATCGGTATCACCGTGCGTGCCCCGGGCGTCGACGCCCAAGCGGTCAGCCAGTTGCGCGAAGCCTCGCAGTCGCAAGGTGCGCTGGGTTTCTTGAACCTGTTCTCGGGCGGTGCCTTCGGTAGCTTCTCGATTTTTGCACTCGGCATCATGCCCTACATCACCGCGAGCATCATCATGCAGGTGCTCACCGTGGTGATTCCCAAACTCGAGCAATGGCAGCAAGAAGGTGCGGTTGGGCAGCGAAAGATCACGCAGTGGACCCGCTACGTCGCTGTTGCAATCGCCACGTTGCAGGCCGCTGGCCTCACCTTTATCTTCGGCCAGGGCAATGGCTCGGCATTCTTTGGTGCTGCCCGAACGGTACCCGACGTTGTGTTGCTCGATCCGTTCATGCCGCGTGCTCTCATCGTGATTCCTTCGCTCGTCGCTGGTACCACGATGTTGATGTGGTTGGGTGAGTTGATCAGCCAGCGCGGGCTCGGCAATGGCATGTCGATGATGATCTTCGTCTCGGTTGTCAGCCACCTGCCGTATTCGTACTATTCGCTGTTGCAGAGCAAGAAGATTGTCGTCTTCGTGATTTTGGTAGCGGTGTCGCTGCTGATACTCGCGGCAGTCGTGCGCGTCGAGCTGGCGCAGCGCCGAATCCCGGTGCAATTTGCCAAGCGAGTGGTCGGTCGTCGTCAGTTCGGTGGGCAATCGACCTACATTCCGTTGAAGGTCAACCAATCGGGTGTCGTGCCGATCATCTTTGCGTCGTCGGTGTTGCTGTTGCCGGTGTTGCTCTCGAACATGCTCGGTAGCGCCGAGGGTTGGCGCGGTTCGGTGGCGCGGTTCGTCGACCGCTATCTCATCAACAGCCAGAACCCGCTCTACATCTCGATCTTCTTCGTGATGATCATTGCGTTCGCCTACTTCTACAACTCGATTGCGTTTGACCCGATTCGCCAAGCTGATCAGCTACGCAAGCAGGGTGGCTTCGTGCCCGGAATTCGGCCGGGTCCGCAGACTGAGTCGTTCCTCGGAAAAGCAGTGAACCGCATCACACTGCCCGGAGCACTGTTCGTTGCCTTCATCGCCATCACGCCCTACATCATCTTGTGGGTGGGCGATGTGCAGAGCTTCCCGTTTGCCGGCACCACCGTGTTGATTGCGGTGGGCGTCGCCCTTGAGTTGATGCGTCAGATCGACAGCCAGCTCATGCAACGTGACTATGAGGGCTTCCTCAAGTGACCATTCGGTTGGTCTTGCTCGGTCGTCAAGGATCGGGCAAGGGCACTCAGGGTGCGCGCCTTGCCGTTCACTACGGCATCGCCCACATCTCGACTGGTGAGATGTTGCGCAACGCCATCAAACACGACTCGCCGGTTGGCCGCGTAGTTAAAGACGTCATTGATCAGGGTCGGCTCGTCGCAGACGACCTCATCGCCTCGCTGGTGAAGGGTCGCCTCGGCGAGGCCGATGCCCGCACGAAGGGCTACCTGTTAGACGGCTTTCCGCGCACCTTGCCGCAAGCGCATGCCATGGACGAGATTGCTCGCGCCCGCCCCGTCAACATCGTGGTTGATCTCGAAGTGCCGCGCGAGGTGGTGATGGCCCGACTGAGCGCCCGTTTGGCGGCAGAAGGTCGCGCCGACGACTCACCGGCAGCAGTCGAGCAGCGTTTGGCGCTGTACGAACAGCAGACCGCACCGCTCATCGCCCACTATCGCCGCCAAGGCACCCTGGCCGTGGTGGATGGTCTGGGCACCCCCGACGAGGTGTTCGCACGCCTGGTATCGGTGATCACCAGCACCACGGGTGTGCAGGGTGCAGGTGGCGACGGGAAAGCATCCCGATAGCGTTACGGGTCGCCCTGCGGGGCTCGAAGGAGTCAGTTCTGGCAAAGAATAAAGAAGATGCCATCGTGCTGGAAGGCACGATTACCGAATCGTTGCCCAACGCAATGTTTCGGGTGGAACTCTCCAACGGGCGATCCGTCCTGGCTCACATCTCCGGAAAAATGCGCGTGAATTACATTCGCATCAATCCGGGGGACAGGGTGCAAGTCGAGCTCTCACCATATGACCTCACTCGAGGTCGCATCACCTTTCGATTCAAGTAACAGGAACAGAGATCACCGTGAAAGTCCGTCCAAGCGTCAAGAAGATGTGCGAGAAGTGCAAAGTCATTCGTCGCCACGGTCGCGTCATGGTCATCTGCGAGAACCCGCGCCACAAGCAGCGCCAGGGTTAGAGAAGGCAACTACACATGGCTCGTATTTCCGGCGTTGACATCCCGCGCGAAAAGCGCGTGGAGATTTCGCTCACCTACATTCACGGCATCGGCCGCCCGACCTCGGCGAAGATGTGCGCCGACCTCGGCATCAACCCGAACACGCGAGTGCGTGATCTTGCCGACGCAGAGGTGAACAAGATTCGTATGTACATCGAGAACAATCTCAAGGTCGAAGGCGATCGTCGTCGCGACGTGCAGACCGACATCAAGCGCAAGATCGAAACCGGTTCGTATCAGGGTTCGCGTCACCGCAAGGGTCTGCCCGTGCGTGGTCAGCGCACGCACACGAATGCGCGCACTCGTAAGGGCCCGAAGAAGACCGTCGCCAACAAGAAAGTCGCCGTGAGGAAGTAAATGTCAGACGCCAAGCCCGCAGCAGCACCCCGCAAGACGCGCAAGCGCGAGAAGCGCAACGTCAGCACTGGTGTCGTGCACATCAAGAGCACCTTCAACAACACGATCGTTTCCATCACCGACCCAGCAGGCAACGTCATCGCCTGGGCGTCGTCGGGTGGGGTGGGGTTCAGTGGTTCGCGCAAGTCGACACCATTCGCCGCACAACTCGCCGCCGAGAAGGCCGGTCGCGCCGCCATGGAGCTTGGCCTGCGCCGTGCTGAAGTCTTGGTGAAGGGCCCAGGTTCAGGCCGCGATACTGCGCTGCGCTCGATTCAAAACCTTGGCATCGAAGTGACGAGCATCAAAGACGTCAGCCCGGTGCCGCACAACGGCTGCCGCCAGCCAAAGAGAAAGCGTCCGTAGCCATGGCTCGTTACACCGGTCCAAAAGTTCGCATTTCGCGTCGTCTCGGCATCAACGTGTTCGAGAACGCGAAAGGCACCAAGGCGCTCGATCGTCGTCCGTTCCCGCCAGGGCCTCATGGTCGCACCCGACGTCGTTCGAGCGAGGGTGAGTACCTCAACCAGTTGCAAGAAAAGCAGAAGGCGAAGTACATCTACGGCGTGCTCGAGCGCCAGTTCCGCAAGATTTACGAAACCGCGGTGCGCATGAGCGGCCCGACGGGTGAGAACATTCTCCGTCTGCTCGAATTGCGCCTCGACAACGTGGTGTACCGCGCTGGTTGGGCGGCGACTCGTCCGCAGGCCCGTCAGTTCGTGAGTCACGGTCTGGTGAAAGTTGACGGCAAGCGCGTGAACGTTCCGTCGTACACCCTGGAAAAGGGCGAGATCGTCACCTTGTCAGATAAAGCCAAGAACATGATCGTCATCCAGCACAACATCGACACCCTCGGGCGTGCCCCGGTGGCGTGGCTCGATGCGCAAGATGGCGGCAAGGCAGTCGTCGTGCGCGAGCTGCCAACGCGCGAACAGATCGATGTTCCTGTGAAGGAACAACTGATCGTCGAGCTCTACTCGAAGTAATCCCCAAGACCACCAGGAGACCACATCATGCTCGTTATTCAGCGCCCCACCGTCGCCGCAGTCGGAGAAGCCGCCGGCAACCGCCAGAAGTTCTCCGTCTCGCCGCTTGACCCGGGTCTCGGCCACACGATCGGCAACTCGCTGCGTCGTATGTTGCTCTCTTCGATTCCTGGTGCGGCAATCACCTCGGTGAAGTTTGAGAAGGCGTTGCATGAGTTCACGACGATTGATGGCGTCACTGAAGACGTCACCGAGATCATCCTCAACTTGAAAGACATCGTGGTGAAGAGCGAGATCGACGACACCGTCTCGATCAGCGTCGACGTGAGTGGGCCCGCCGACCTCAAGGCAAAAGACATCTCGTTGCCCGCGGGCGTTGAGTTCATCAACGGCGACCAGCACATCGCAACACTGTCGGCAAAGGCTCGCCTGTCGCTTGAACTCACCGTCGAGCGGGGCAAGGGCTATCTCGGTAGCGACCGCGACTCTGGTCGCAAGACCATCGGTGTGATTCCGGTTGACGCCTTGTTCTCACCCGTGCGCCGTGTCACCTTCGACGTTGAGCCAACACGTGTCGCCCAGTCGACGAACTTTGACAACCTCATTCTCGACATCGAGACCGACGGGTCGATCACCCCTGCTGAGGCGCTCGCCTCTGCCGGTGCCACGATGCGTAGCTTGCTCGACCTCGTCGCCTCGCTGTCTGACGAGCCCGTCGCACTCGAGCTCGGTGAGTCGACCGTGAGCGGCAGTGGTTCACCGGAACTCGACATGCCGGTCGAAGACCTGCTGTTGTCGCAGCGTCCGTTCAACTGCCTCAAGCGTGCGCAGATCAACACGATTGGTGATCTCGTCGCTCGTACCGAAGAAGAATTGATGGGCTTGCCGAACTTCGGCAAGCAGAGCATCGACGAAGTGAAGGCCAAGCTCGACGAGCGCGGCCTCGCACTCAGAGTCTGACGATCAAACAGCCCAAGGAGACCGATCATGCCCGAACCACGCCGTAGTAAAAGTTTCGGTGGCTCGTCGTCGCATCAGCGTTTGATGATGGCCAACCTGGCCGCATCGCTCTTTGCTGCCGAGGGCATCGAGACGACCGAAGCAAAGGCCAAGGCACTGCGTCCGATTGCTGAGCGTCTCATCACGAAGGCAAAGAAGGCGCAGAACAGTGACGCCGCGAGCCTGCACAAGATTCGTCAGATTCAGGCGTTTCTCAACGACAAAGAGATGACGAACAAACTCGTGAAGAATCTCGCTCCTCGTTACATGGAGCGCAACGGTGGCTATGTGCGCATCTTGAAACTGGGCGAGCGCCTCGGTGACAAAGCGCCAATGGCCCGCATCGAACTGGTCTAGAGCCAGGCGTTCGGTCGTCGTCGCGAGCCGCGCTACAACACAGGCCGCGTCACCATCTCGTTCGCGTCACCGCCTAGCACGCGCCGCTCCACAGGTCATGGCCAACACCTCGTTGCGCCGGGCACGACTGGTGGTCGCCTATGACGGCTCAACGTTTCACGGCTTCGCGAAGAACCCTGAAGTGCCGACTGTTGAAGGCATGTTGACTGAGGCGCTAGAGAAGATCACCCAGACCGACATTCATCTCGTGGCAGCGGGTCGCACCGATGCCGGAGTTCACGCCCGTGGTCAGGTTGTGAGCCTTGATGTTCCGGCGCGCATCAAGATCGAGTCGCTACCTAAGAAGCTCAATGCCCTCTGCGGCCCCCGCATTGCGGTGCGTGAGGCTGCGTGGGCTGCTGCGTCGTTTCACGCCCGGTTCTCGGCGATCTGGCGCCACTATCGCTACACCGTGCTGAACACCTTGACCCCCGACCCGTTCGTGGCGACGACTGCTTGGCATGTGCATCAGCCACTCGACGTTCGCCCGATGCAGTTGGCGTGCGACGCCGTGATGGGCGAGCGCGATTTCTCGGCGTTCTGCCGCAAGCCCACATCGTCTGCGTCGGCAATTGCCACCTCGCTGAATGAAGATGACGAAGCACCCGTGTCTATGAAGCGTTATGTCATGAAGGCGACGTGGAAGCGCACCGGAGATCTCGTCGAATTCGAGGTGCGCGCCAACGCGTTCTGTCACCAGATGGTGCGTTCGCTCGTGGGCACCTTCGTTGACATCGGGCTTGGTCGACGCTCGGCTAGTGACATGATGTCGCTTATTCGTTCGGGTCGACGCCAAGACGCATCACAGATTGCCCCAGCGCATGGTCTGTGCTTGTGGGAAGTCGGGTATCCGACTTCAGTCGACTGAGTGCATCGTGCGCATCACTTTTCTCTCGACGTCGGTAGGGCCGCTCGGCTCAGGTATCGGCGGTGGAGTCGAACTCACGTTGCGCACCCTGGCTGCAGGTCTTGCGGCGCGGGGGCATGTCATCACCGTGCTTGCTCCGCGAGGGTCGACGTTGCCGAACTTGCCACCGACGGTCGAGCTGGTGCAAGTGGATGGCGCACTTCACGTGCCGAGTCAGACGCTTGACCGCGGCACGAAACTGCAGGTTCCCCATGACTCGGTGCTCGTCACAATGTGGAAGATGGCGCGTGATCAAGCAGAACGTGGTGAGTGTGATGTGGTGCTGAACTTTGCTTATGACGTGGTGCCGTTCGTCGACGCGCCACTCGCTGTGCCGACCGCACACTTGGTGAGCATGGGCTCGCTCAGTGACGAAATGGATGCTGCCGTCACATCAGCTCTGGCCCGCAAACCGAATTGTGTTGCCATGCACACTCGTGCTCAAGCCGCGACATTCGGCGCGAGCGTGCTGCAACACGCCAATATCGTGCTCAGTGGAATCGACCTCGCGAACTATCCGTTCGTGGCAACACCGGGCAGTGACTTGGCGTTCGTCTCACGCATCTCGCGAGAAAAGGGAATCGACGATCTCTTTCACGTGGCGTCGCTCAGTGCGCGACGAGTGCAGGTGTTCGGCATCATGGAAGACGAAGTGGCATGGCGCGATGCCCAGGCTCGTTACCCCGAGGCTGAGGTACATCACGTTGGCTTTCTTTCGACCCGCGAGTTGGCGGCCCAACTCGGTCAGTGCGCTGCACTCGTCATGGTGCATCGATGGGTAGAGGCGTTCGGCAACGTTGCAATCGAGGCGATGGCGTGTGGCGTACCAGTCGTCACGTATGACCGCGGCGGCCCAGCGGAGATCGTCAGCGACGGGGTCACGGGGTACGTTGTCAAAGCCGACGACCCGGGCGCTGTTGCCGCCGCTCTGACAAAGATCGATGCGATCGACCGGGCGACGTGCCGTGCGGCCGTTGTGGCGCAGTATTCGGCGTCGGCATTCGCCGAGCGAGTCGAGCGCTGGCTCAGTGCCCAAGCAACCGTCGGGTAGCGGCTTTTTCGCGACGGGTGGATGCGAAGCCCGCGCATCGCTGCCAGGTGGAGGGTGAGCTCTAGCCCGTTATCATTCAGTGTTCGGGTTGCAGGGTTGTTTGGCCCGCACGAGACGTACGAGAGGCAGTCACATGGGTACCTATTCGGCAAAGCCAAGCGAGGTGCAGCGCGCCTGGCACGTGATCGACGCCGACGGACTCGTCTTGGGTCGCATGAGCACCGAGATCGCAACGCTGTTGCGCGGCAAGCACAAGCCAACCTTCACGCCGTCGATTGACACGGGCGACCATGTCATCGTGATCAATGCGTCGAAGGTGGTGCTGACCAGCGGTAAGGCCGAGGCCAAGATCGTCGCCCGACACAGCGGCTACCCAGGTGGTATTCGCGTCGAGAAGTTCAGTCAGTTCCTTGATCGCAGCCCCGAGGCGGCGATTCGTCGCACCGTGCATGGCATGTTGCCAAAGGGTCGTCTCGGTCGCGCCATGTTGAAGAAGCTGCAGGTGTACGCCGGCGCAGAACATCCACATGTGGCGCAACAGCCGCAACCCGTCGACATGAGCGCCGCTAAGGCGCGCTGATAAAGGAGCATTTCACCGTGGCTACCAAACCTCTCACCCAAACCACCGGTCGTCGCAAGAGCGCAGTGTCACGCGCTCGTTTGCGCGCGGGTTCCGGTCGAGTCACCGTAAACGGTCGCGCATTCGAGACGTACTTTCCCACCACGATTCATCGCAACAACGCCACCGAAGCGCTACGCATCACTGGCACGATGTCGACCTACGACATCGATGTCGACATTGCTGGTGGAGGTCCTGCCGGTCAGTCAGGTGCGATGCGACTGGCGATCGCCCGTTCGCTCGTCGCTCTTGATCCGTCGCATCGTCCGGCGCTGAAGCGAGCCGGTCTGCTCGCCCGCGACGCTCGCCGCAAGGAGAGCAAGAAGTACGGCTTGAAGAAGGCACGCAAGGCCCCGCAGTACACCAAGCGCTGATCTTGGCGCTGCGTTTCGGCACCGACGGAGTTCGCGGCCGAGTCGACACCGACATTCGCGCAGCCGATGTTGCGCGCCTTGGCGCATGTGTTTCGCGCCAGTGGCCGCACTCACCGATCATCATTGGCCACGACGGTCGAGAGAGTGGCACATCATGGCTCGCCGCTTTCGCTGCTGGCGCTCGATCACAAGGCAGCGTCGTGCATGAGTTGGGTGTGGTGCCGACCCCCGCACTGGCATTTCTCTCGGCACAGCATCACTGTGTCGCGGTTTCGATTACCGCATCACACAACCCGTATCACGACAACGGTGTCAAGGTGTTTGCGCCGGGTGGAACAAAACTCAGCGACGACGAGCAAGGCCGCATCGAGCGCCTATGGCAAGCATCGGGAGACGTGGCGCCGGCGGTCGGGGCGCAGGCAGTTGACGCGCCGCCGGCTAGCCAAGGGCCGAGCATCGACGACTACGTCAATCACTTCGCCAAGGTGGTGACGCTCGATCGCCAACGTGTGGTGCTTGATTGTGCGAACGGAGCCATGAGCCACGTGGCACCGCGGGTGCTGGCAGCACTCGGTCTTGCGGCTGAAGTGCTCAATGCCGCGCCAGATGGTCGCAACATCAACGATCGTTGCGGCGCGGTTCACCCGCAACCCTTGGCCCAACGCTGTGCGCAGCTGGGTTGCATTGGGCTTGCATTCGATGGCGACGGTGATCGGGTAATCGCCGTTGATGAACAGGGCAATATTGTCGACGGCGACCGAGTGATTGCCCTCGCGGCACTCGATCTGCAGCGTCGTGGTCTTCTGCACGCGAACACCGTCGTGGTCACGTCGATGAGCAATCTCGGCTTTCACCGCGCCATGCGTGAAGCCGGCGTGACGGTCGTGACGACTGATGTCGGAGACCGGTCGGTGCTCTCAGCAATGAGTGATGGAAACTACTCGCTGGGCGGCGAACAAAGCGGTCACATCATCTTCTCGCAGCATGCCACCACTGGTGATGGATTGTTGGCTGGGCTCACGCTGCTTGAGATCGTTCGACGAAGTGGCGAGTCGCTGCACTCGCTGGCAACGAACGTGATGCAGTCGGTGCCGCAGATCTTGCGAAATGTGCGAGTAGCGCGCATGCCAAACGACATCGAAGATCTGCTCGGCGAAGAGTTGCGCAGCGAACGGGCAGCGCTCGGAGACGACGGTCGCATTTTGGTGCGTGCATCAGGCACCGAACCTGTCGTGCGTGTGATGGTTGAAGCAGTTTCGCAAGAGCGCGCCGAAGCCACGGCAGCACGTCTCGTTCGTCTCGTAGAAACGCGTACTTCGGTAGTCTGATTCGTATGTGCGGCATTATCGCAGTGCTGTCACGCCCTGAAACCCGCAGCGTGCCGGTTGCCGCTGACGTGCTCGGCCAACTCGCTGCCGTCGTCAACCAATGGCCGCTTGAGGGGGCCGCTCTGCCAAGTGACGCTGCGCTCGAAGTGATGGGCCAGCAGATGTCTGCCATCGATTCGTCACTGCGCGGCGACGCAGGCATGTGGCTCATGGCAGGCAACCGCGAGTTTGTCGCCGCTCTCGGGACCTCGCTCGATCAGATGCAGGGTCGCATCACGGCTGCAGAGAACGCACTCGAAACATCTGGCACGCTTGGTGCAGCGGCGCTTGAGCACCGACTTGGTCTGCTCACTGTGTTGCGTGATGCCGTGTGGTCGATTCGCATGGATCGCCTGCGCACTGCGGCCGCGGTCGACAGCCTGGCCGGCGCCGGTGCGAGCCGCTCGGCGATCGCCGCATATCTCTCGATTCAGCAGGTCTTCTCGGGCATCGATCGACTGGAAGTGCGCGGCCGCGATTCGGCAGGCGTGCACGTCATGGTGTGGGGTCATGGTGTGTCGGCAGATGACGCACGCGTGCGCGCGATGCTTGGCACACGTCATGACGACAGCCTCTTTACGTCTGGCTCGGTACGCATCACCCGTGCAGCGTGGTCATTTGTCTACAAGGCAGCAGCAGAAATCGGTGAGCTCGGAGACAACACCCGAGCTATGCGCCATGCCGTTCTGCAAGATGACCTGCTGCGACTCTTGGTGAGCCAACCCGAAGCGCGCGTCGCAGTGCTCGGTCACACGCGCTGGGCGAGCGTCGGCATCATCTCTGAGCCGAATGCCCACCCGGTCAACAGCGAAGAGCTCGAAGGCAATGCAAATGCGGCCTACCTCATTGCGGCTTTGAATGGTGATGTCGACAATCATGCCGACTTGCGTGCTCGCCATGAGTTGCGGCTCGCTCAACCAATCACCACCGATGCCAAGGTGATACCTGCACTTGTTTCGCGCCGCCTTGCTTCTTTGACGAAAGATGGCGGCTCGCCGGTGTCGGCCGATGCGCTTGCTGACGCATTTCGCGAGACGGTCGCATCATTCGAAGGGTCGGTTGCGATTGCGGCGGCGTCGGCTGAGATTCCAGAGTCGTTGCTCTTGGCGCTGAAGGGCAGCGGTCAGGGTCTGTGCGTCGGTTTGGCGCCGAATCGTTTCGTCGTGGCGAGTGAGCCCTACGGCTTGGTCGAAGAGACGCAGCACTACCTGCGCATGGATGGCGAGTCGCTCGCGCACGCCGACAACCCGTCGAGCCGCGGGCAGGTGGTGGTGCTCGATGCTGCGCACGCCGGTGAAGCGGAAGGAATTCAACTCGTCGCCTATGACGGCACGGCTCTTTCGATGGGCAACCACAACATGCTGACCGCCGAAGTCACGACGCGCGACATCGACCGCGGGGCCCACAGTCACTTTCTCGCCAAAGAGATCACTGAGGCGCCGCGATCATTCGCCAAGACATTGCGCGGACGTGTGACCGAATCAGGTGGTCTGCTCACGGTGTCGTTAGATGACTCGCAGCTGCCGCAGCGCATTGTCGACGAACTCTCATCTGGTGCTCTGCGGCGCATTCGAGTGATCGGCCAGGGCACGGCCGCAATCGCTGGTCGTTCGTTGGCCAATCTGTTGCGTGCGCTCACCGGTGACAGTCTGCGCATCGACGCATTGCCTGCCACCGAGTTGTCGGGCTTCGGGCTGTCGCTCGACATGAGCGACACCTTGATTGTCGCCATCAGTCAGAGTGGCACCACCACCGACACGAACCGCACGGTCGACCTGGCTCGGTCACGTGGCGCACGCGTCTTGGCAATCGTCAACCGACGGGGAAGCGAGTTGACGGCCAAAGCCGATGGCGTCATCTATACCTCTGACGGCCGCGACGTCGAGATGAGCGTCGCCAGCACCAAGGCGTTCTACGCGCAGGTCGCCGCTGGTGCGTTGCTTGCCTGCGCGGTTGCACAGGCACTCGGCACCGGTCAAGCCGATGACCGCGCTCAACTCTTGGCTGGGCTACGTGCCTTGCCCGATGCGATGAATACGGTGCTTGCGTCGCGCAGCAAGGTTGCCGACGCAGCTCGCACGTTTGCGACGTCGCGTCGGTATTGGACAGTTGTCGGTAACGGCACCAACGCAGTTGCCGCAGAAGAAGTGCGCATCAAGCTGAGCGAACTGTGTTACAAGTCAATTGCGTGCGACATCACCGAAGACAAGAAACACATCGACTTGTCGTGCGAACCGCTGATCTTCGTATGCGCGGCCGGGCTGTCGGGTGGCACGGCAAGCGACGTTGCGAAGGAAATCGAGATCTACCGCGCCCACAAGGCCCTGCCAATCGTCGTGGCGACCGCTGGCGAAGAGCGTTTCGGTGCCGCAGCCGCAGTCATTGAAGTGCCCGCTGTTGACCCACGGCTTGCCTTCGTGTTGAGCGTGATGGTCGGGCACCTGTTTGGTTACGAAGCGGCATTGGCGATTGATGCATTGGCACGACCACTACGCCAAACCCGCGAAGTCGTTGAGCGTGCGGTCGCCCGCGGCGGTCAAGGCGCGGTGCTACTCGACAAGGTGCACGCCGAGATTGGTGTGCCTGCGACTCGCTTCTTCGACTCACTTGCTACCGGCACCTATGACGGCAATCTCGAGGCGTCGACTGCGGTGCGAGTGGTTGGCATGCTGCGCACGGTGATGTCGGCGAACCCGTTGCAGAGTTTTCAACGCGATTTCGGCAAGATTGCGACACCCGAGGCATTGCTTGACGACCTGACTGCGGCGCTCACTCGTGCAGTCGATGAACTCACTCGGCCGATTGACGCCATCAAGCATCAGGCCAAGACGATCACCGTCGGTATCTCGCGCAGCGAAGAAGGTCTGCTCGACCGCGCACTGGTGAAAGCGGTGCTCAACGCAGGTGCGGCACGCGAGCGTCTGACGTACGGCGTATTGAAGGTGCTCGCTGACCTTGATGCCGCAGTCAGCCAAGTCGTCGGTTTCACGCGCTATCGCATCGAAGGCGACCCAGCGACAAATGATGCGACTGTCGCAATCGTCGATCGGGGCGGCATCTCGCGCGATTTGCAGTCGCGAGTTGATGCATCAAACATCTTGCGTGGCACCAAGCGACGAATTGCGATGTCGCAAGAAGTGTTGGTCGCCCGTGGGCGTCGCGACAATCGCACGGTGATTCTGGTGCCCGAGACCAAGGGTGCAGAGACGACGGGTATCACGTTGTTGCACGTGCTCTTCCACGATCGTCTGTCTGCTGGCGTGATGAAGCAGGTGTTGCAGGGCTACGACAACCGATACGAGCGTTTGGTCGATGCGGTGACCGAGACCGAGGCGGCGTTCCGTGAAGATCGCCTGGCCGAGGTGTCGGTTGCTGATGCGCTGATCTTGCCGATCACCTCAACCGCCGATATGTGGCGGGCGTAAACGTGATGCTCGGTCTCGGTATCGACGCGGTCGATGTGCCACGCTTTCGCGACGTGCTTGCTCGCAGCCCAAGGCTGGTGACGCGACTCTTTACCTCTGCTGAGTGTGAGGCGGCTGAGCGACGTGCTGACGCCACCCAGATGTTGGCTGCACGATTCGCGGTGCGTGAAGCCACGATGAAGGCACTCGGTGTTGGGCTCGGGGCGTTCGACTTTCACGACGTGTCGGTGAGCAGCGATGCGAGTGGCCAACCCCACTTGCTGGTGAGCGGCCGTGCCGCTCAGTTGGCGGCAACGCGCGGTGTGCAGCAATGGCATGTGTCGATCACCCACACCGATCAGACCGCGATTGCCGTTGTGGCCGCCAACTGAGGGGTCAACACTCGTGAGCAACGGTGCTGTGGGTTCGGCAACTTCGGGCTCGGCTGCGGCGCGTGCGCTGCGCCCCACTCGTGCCGAGGTGAATCTCGCCGCCCTGCGTCGCAATGTCGCTCGACTCGTCACTCTGGCAGCCCCCGCAGAGTTGTGGGTCGTCGTGAAGGCTGATGCCTACGGACACGGTGCTTTGCAGTGTGCGCCGCAGGTGCTTGCAGCCGGTGCCAGCGGTTTGTGTGTGGCGCTTGCGCAAGAAGCCGTGGCTCTACGTGAAGCGGGGGTGACTGCACCGCTCATGGTGTTGAGCGAGCAATCACCTGCAGCTGCCGACCTGCTCGTTGCTCACGACGTGACGTGCGTGGTGTACAACGAGCACTACGTCACCGCGCTGTCTGCAGCCGCGACACGCGCGAAACGACAGGTGAAAGTGCACCTGAAGATCGACACCGGCATGCACCGCGCCGGCGTCGACCCGTCGCGAGCGGTCGAGCGCACGCGTCAGATCGTCAGCTCTGCAGGGCTTGAGCTCGAAGGCGTCATGACGCATCTCGCGACCGCCGATGATCCGCAGCACCCTGCCACGCAACGGCAACTCGTCACGTTTGAGCAGATGCTCGCCGAGGTTCGTGCTGTTGCCCCACATCTGCGATATGTACACGCGGCGAACTCGGCTGCAACGTTGCGCGGTCTCACGGCTGCGGCGAACGCAGCGGCACAAGGCGTAGCCCAGCACACGATGGTGCGCGCCGGAATCTCGGCATACGGCCTTTTGCCCGGCGACGGGGTTGCCGACCTTGCTGCATCGCTCGAGCCTGTGATGCGCCTGCGCACCGAGGTGGCCCATGTGCAGCGCGTGGGTGCGGGTGAGGGCGTCAGTTATGGTCTGCGCACGGTGCTTGAGCACGACACGACCGTTGCGACGCTGCCACTCGGTTACGCCGACGGAATCTCGCGTCGCGCGTGGAGCACCGACGCGCGGGTGTTGGTGGGCGGTCGCCGCCGCCGAATTCTCGGCGTGGTGACGATGGATCAGTTGATGGTCGATTGTGGAAACGACACCGTTCGCGTTGGTGACGAAGCGGTCATCTTTGGCATGCAGGGCAGCGAGCGCATCACCATCGAAGATTGGGCTCGCGCACTCGACACCATCACCTATGAGGTCGTATGCAATGTTTCCTCTCGTGTGCCGCGAATCTATGGCGATCAGTGATGACGCATCTGCACCTTGAGTCGGCGTCACCGGGCGACACTGAGCAGCTTGCCGTTGCCGTGGCAGGTGTGCTGCGACCACGAGACGTGGTGCTGTTGTCAGGCGACCTCGGTGCCGGCAAGACGATGTTCACCAAGGCGCTGTGTGCAGCACTCGGTGTGGTCGATGCCGTGACTTCGCCCACCTTCACGTTGATGCATGAATATCGAGGTCGCGCACTCAACGTGTGTCATGCCGACGTCTATCGCCTTGAGCGCACGGCAGAGTTCGACGACCTCGATCTCGACGGTGCGCGAGCAGCGGGCAACGTGCTGGTGATTGAGTGGGGAGAAGTGCTGAGCGACGCCTTCCCAGACCATCTTGCGCTTCGATTCGCTCACGCTGATGACGCCAACCAGCGAAGCATCACTCTCGCGGCACACGGTTCTGGTTGGCAATCTCGCCTCGAACGAATTGCAGCACATCTCGGCACGACGGTGGCGCCATGATCGTGCTTGGTATTGACACTGCTACCTCGCTGGTGAGCGTTGCGGTGGCTGACGGTCGCGACGTGTTGGCAGCAAGTGAGTCGCGCAGCGATCGTCGCCATGCCGAAGACCTCACACCCATGGTCGAGTTCGTCGTGAAGCGTGCCAAGTTGACGCTGGCCGAAATCGAGGCGATTGCGGTCAATGTTGGCCCGGGGCTCTTCACTGGTATGCGCGTGGGCATTGCGACCGCGCAGGCGTTGGCTCAGGTGTTGGGCGTGCGTCTGGTGGGTATCGACGGTCTCACCGCGCTCGCCGCATCGGTGCCGGCAGCAGCGCTCGGTGAGTGTGATGTTGTGGTGCCAACGATCGACACACGCCGTCGTGAGGTGGCATGGTCGCTGCACCGGGTGGGCGATGACGGCACAACGACAAGCGTCGCGCCGCCTCGAGTGGGAAGTCTTGCCGACCTCGTGCTCACGGTGCGTGAGCGAGGCCAGAACTGTCGTTTGATCGGTGAGTTTGCCCGCCGAAACGCCGAAGAGATTCGCGAAGCCGTCGGCGCCCAGGCGTGGTGCGTCACCTTCGGTGATGAGTCGCTGGATTTTCCGCACGCTCGTGCCATTACGCAGCTGGCCATCGACAAGCTGCTCGAGGACTACAGCCAAGACGACAGCCACGACGACAGCGAAGGCGAGGGTGACGCGGTTGAGGTCGCGACGGTGGCCGCTCTCTATCTGCGCGATGCTGATGCCGACATCCATTGGTCGACACGGAGCAGCGCATGAGCATCTTGAGCCGCCTTCTGCGACGCACGATGAACGATCCCGATGCGTTGCACATCGAACCGATGCGCAAATCGCATCTTGACGAGGTGATGGCAATCGAGTCGGTGTCGTATCCCGCACCTTGGACTCGGGGCGTCTTTGAAGACGAACTCGCCATGCAGTCACGTGGTTCGCGGCACTATTTGGTGGCGCTTCTCGCCGGTCGTCTTGTCGGGTACGGCGGAATGATCTACATGGACGACGCCGCCCACATCACCAACATCGCCGTAGATGTATCAATGCGCCGCCGCGGCATCGCCACTGAGCTGCTGTTGGATCTCGCCTGGCAGGCGCGTCGCGCGGGGATGGCCTCACTCACGCTTGAAGTGCGCCAGTCGAATGTTTCGGCACAGTCGATGTATCAGCGTTTCGGCTTCGCGCCGGTGGGTGTGCGACCGAAGTATTACGAGAATCGTGACGACGCCATCGTGATGTGGTGCACCGACATTCAGGCAGATGCGTTTCGCGCACGGCTCGAGAAGATCGAGGCAGAACGAAATGGCTGAAGACCTGACTGGTCACAAGGTGACGGCTGACGAAAGCACCGTGGTGCTCGGCATCGAGACGAGCTGCGACGAAACGGCAGTCGCGGTGGTAATGGGTGGCGGTGACGTGTTGTCGTCGGTGGTCGCGAGTCAGCTCGATGAACACGCCCGGTTCGGCGGCGTCGTGCCCGAGATTGCAAGCCGTGCGCATCTTGAGGCGTTGCCACACGTGACTGCCCAAGCCATCGCGCGCGCTGGTATCGACGTTGGGCGAGTCGATGCAGTTGCCGCCACGGTCGGGCCTGGGCTCGTCGGCGCTTTGCTCGTTGGTGTGTCGGCAGCCAAGGCCATGGCACTCGCCCTTGATGTGCCATTCGTGGGTGTCAACCATCTCGAAGCGCATCTGTACGCGGCGTTGCTTGATGCTCCCGACGCAGAGTTTCCGATGTTGTTCGTGCTCGTCTCGGGTGGCCACACGATGTTCGTAGCAATGAACGACCCGCACGACTATCGCGTCGTCGGCCAGACCATCGACGATGCAGCAGGTGAGGCCTTCGACAAGGTGGCGAGATTTCTCGGGCTTGGGTTTCCGGGTGGGCCGGCCATCGACAAGGCGGCGACACGTGGCAACGAGAAGGCCATCGACTTCCCGCGCGCGATGCGCAACGAGGGCTTCGACGTGTCGTTCAGCGGTCTGAAAACGGCGGTCATCAACCATGTGCGAGCCCACCCGCAGGTTGCAAGTGACGATGTAGCGGCATCGTTTCAGCGTGCGGTGGTCGACGTGCTTGTGCACAAGGCGCGTCGAGCGGCAAGTCAGTGCGGTGCCCGCACGATTGCTCTCGGTGGTGGGGTGGCGGCCAACTCGCTGCTGCGTCGAGAAATGCAGCGTGCGGGTGATGACGATGGGGTGCGTGTCGTGTTGCCGTCGCGTGAGATGTGCACTGATAATGCGGCGATGATTGCGAGTGCTGGCTGGTATCGCTTGGCGCGTGGAGAAACCTCGCCGCTGGATACTGGTGCGAACCCGAACCTCAAGTTGGCGGCGGGCCAAAGGTGACGCAGTCAGCCGCTGCCGCATCGCCCGCAGAGGTGATTCGCCCGCTCGCCTTGCGCGGCACACACACCGACGGCTCACCGGGTCGTGGCATCGAAGTGTGGCCGCCCGTCGTGCTCGCCCCGATGGCCGGGGTGACCAACGCACCGTTTCGCAGCTTGTGCCGCAGTTTCGGGCCGGGCCTCATTTATGTGAACGAGATGATCATGGCAGCGGCCCTGGTCTACGGCAACACGCGCACGCGATCGATGGTCACTTTTTCTCCCGATGAGCAGTTTCGCAGTCTGCAGTTGTACGGCAGCGACCCGCGAATCATGGAAGCTGCCGTCGACATTCTCGGACGCGAAGACTTGGTCGACCACATCGATCTGAACTTCGGTTGCCCCGCCGCGAAAGTGACTCGCAAGGGCGGCGGCGCTGCGGTGCCCCTCAAAAAAAATCTGCTGCGCGAGATCGTGGCCAGCACGGTGCGCGCGGCACGTCGCTATGGCATTCCGGTGACGTGCAAGTTCCGCATGGGGGTGACCGACAATCTGCTGACCTATCTCGACACCGGCGCCATCTGTCGCGACGAGGGCGCGGTGGCCATTGCCCTGCATGCACGCACTGCCGAGCAGCATTATGCGCCACATGCCCGGTGGCAGGCCATCGCTGCACTCAAGCAACATGTGCCAGATATTCCGGTGTTGGGCAACGGCGACATCTGGACTGCTGGCGATGCCGTGCGCATGGTGCGCGAGACGGGTTGCGATGGTGTGGTCATCGGTCGCGGCTGTCTCGGCAAACCGTGGTTGTTTCGTGATTTGATCGATGCGTTTTCTGGCCGTGAGCCCCAACCGGCTCCGCTGCTTGGCGACGTGCTCGACGTGATGCTTACGCATGCCGAGTCGTTGATGCACCACCATCAGGCCAACGGACGCAACGACGAAGGCAAAGGCATTCGCGAATTTCGCAAACACTGCGGGTGGTATCTCACGGGCTACCCGGTCGGGCCAGAGGTGCGACGCCGCTTCGCCGAAGTTTCGACGCTTGACGAGGTTCGACAGCTCGCAGCAACACTCGACCGCACCCTCCAACTCGTCGACGGCGGCGAGCGCCTCGCACGCGGCCACACCAACGGGCCGATCAAGGTGATGCTGCCGCACGGCTATCTCGATCATCTTGACGATCTCACCGTGCCCGATGACGCACTCGTCACCACCTTGAGCGGAGGATGACCACCGCCGCACCGACTCTGGTGCTCGCGTCGCGTTCGCCGCGGCGACGAGAGCTGCTCGAGCGACTCGGTCTCACGCACACGGTCGATGCAGCCAACATCGATGAGGCGATCGTGACCGGAGAGTCGCCGCGAGAACACGTGCAGCGACTGGCTCGCGCCAAGTGTGCGGTGGTCGCCGCCCGCCACTCACGCGACGCTGTCGTGCTGGCGGCCGACACCACGGTCGATGTCGATGGAGAAATCTTCGGCACACCCGGCGACACGACGGAGGCTCGCCGCATGCTGCAGCGTCTGTCGGGCCGCACCCACTTGGTGCACACGGCGGTGTGCGCTACGCGGGGCAGCCTCGCCGACCATGTCGATCGCGGCCCCGTGCCGGGCGACCTGCACTGCGAACTTGACACCGCCGCCGTCTCGTTCGTGGCGATTGACCCCGACCTGCTTGAGCGGTATCTCGCCACCGGTGAATCGCTCGACAAGGCGGGCGCCTACGCCGTGCAGGGTGAGGCGGCCGCCTTTGTCGCGAGCGTCAACGGTCACATCACCACGGTCGTAGGACTGCCTGTGCAACTGGTCGAACGCCTGCTGGCGCCGTTCGGGTTGTCGCCCACGCGAACCTACCCCTAGCATTAGCACTCGCCGAGGGAGAGTGCTAACGCTCCAACGGCACCAAAATCAGCCCGTTTCCCACTCGGGGAACCCGCACCATAAAGGAAGAACCATGAACCTGAAGCCCCTCGACGACCGGGTCGTCGTCAAGCCATCGGAAGCCGAGCAGACCACTGCCTCTGGTCTCGTCATTCCTGATACCGCCAAAGAAAAGCCACAGCAGGGCACCGTGCTCGCCGTTGGCCCTGGTCGCTGGAGCGACGCTGAAGGCAAGTTCTTTCCGCTCGAGATCAAAGTCGGCGACACCGTGCTCTACAGCAAGTACGGCGGCACCGAAGTCGCGCACAAGGGCGACGACCTCTTGATTCTCACCAGCCGCGACGTGCTCGCGATTGTCACGAAGTAACCCCCACACAAAGGAACCACACACATGGCCAAGATGCTCAAATTCGACGAAGAAGCACGCCGCGCTCTTGAAGCCGGCGTCAACAAACTCGCCGACGCCGTAAAGGTGACGCTCGGACCCAAGGGTCGCAACGTTGTGCTCGACAAGAAGTTCGGCGCACCAACCATCACCAACGACGGTGTCTCGATTGCCAAAGAAGTCGAGCTCGAAGACCCGTTCGAAAACATGGGTGCACAGTTGGTGAAAGAAGTTGCGACGAAGACCAACGACGTTGCCGGTGACGGCACCACCACCGCAACAGTGCTCGCTCAAGCCATGGTCACCCACGGCATGCGCAACGTGGCCGCCGGTGCAAACCCGATGGGCTTGAAGCGCGGCATCGAGAAGGCCGTCGCTGCAGCCGTCGAGTCGATCAAGTCACAAGCTAAGGAAGTCGACGACAAGGGCGACATCGCCAACGTCGCAACCATCTCGGCTGCTGACGCCGCTATCGGCAAGGTCATCGCAGATGCGATCGACAAGGTCGGCAAAGACGGCGTTGTGACGGTTGAAGAGTCGAACACGTTCGGCATTGAGCTCGAGTTCACCGAGGGTATGCAGTTCGACAAGGGCTACCTGTCGCCATACTTCGTGACCGACCAAGACCGCCAAGAAGCCGTGCTCGAAGAGCCGTACATTTTGTTCCACTCAGCGAAGATCTCGACCGTGCAGTCGATGTTGCCGCTGCTCGAAGGCGTGATGAAGACGGGCAAGCCGCTCTTGATCGTCGCTGAAGACGTCGAAGGTGAAGCACTCGCGACGCTCGTGGTCAACAAGATCCGTGGCACCTTCAACTCGACCGCCGTCAAGGCGCCGGGCTTCGGCGACCGCCGCAAGGCGATGCTGCAAGACATGGCGATCCTCACTGGTGGCCAGGTCATCAGCGAAGAAGTGGGCTTGAAGTTGGAAAACGCTGGTCTCGACCTGCTGGGTCGTGCCAAGCGCGTCATCATCGACAAAGACAACACCACCATCGTCGATGGCCACGGTGACAAAGCCGAGGTCAGCGGTCGCATCAACCAGATCAAGACCGAGATCGACAACACCGACAGCGACTGGGACCGCGAGAAGCTGCAAGAGCGCCTCGCCAAGTTGGCTGGCGGCGTTGCCGTCATCAAGGTCGGCGCAGCCACTGAGGTTGAGCTGAAGGAAAAGAAGCACCGCATCGAAGACGCCGTGTCGGCCACTCGCGCAGCGATTGAAGAAGGCGTGGTCGCCGGTGGCGGCACCGCCCTCATTCGCACGCGCCCGGCCGTGTTGAAGGTTGTCGAGTCGCTCACGGGCGACGAGGCCACCGGTGCACGCAGCGTGTATGACTCACTCACCGCACCGGCGCGTCACATTGCTGACAACGCCGGCATGGAAGGTGCAGTTGCCGTTCAGCAGGTCGAAGCCGCCAAGGGCAACACCGGTCTCAACGCCGCAACTGGCGAGATGGCCGACCTCGTGAAGGCCGGCATCATCGACCCAGCGAAGGTCACGCGCGCAGCGTTGCAGAACGCAGCGTCGATCGCGGCCCTCGTCATCACCACCGAGTGTCTCGTTGCCGACAAGCCCGAAAAGGGCGGTGCGGCACCTGCCGGCGGCGGAATGCCCGGCGGCGGCATGGGGATGATGTAACGAATCGTCCCGCTCACGCGGAACAACTCAAGAGATTCGAGTTAACGGTCGCCTTCAAGCGCGCCAATCACGGCGTCGTGGAGGCGGCCGTTGCTCGTAATGAGCGAGTCTGATTGATAGTCGAAGGCACCGTGGCGGTTGCTGACGCGTCCGCCGGCCTCGGTGACGATCGGGTAAATCGCTGCGTTGTCATAGGGGCCAAGCCCGATGCCGTCGATGGCGAAGTCAACCGCGCCCTGCGCCACCAGCATGTGCTGCCAGAAGTCGCCGTAGTTGCGCAGACGTTTGACACCACGTTGCAATGCATCAAGTGGTGCAGTCTTGCCCGCACGATGCCACGCCTCGGTCACGGTGATGCTCGCACTTGCTGAGTCGAGCGAGGCAGTGTCGCTAACGCTCAGGCGAATGGCATCGCGAAGATGGTCGACTGCCGCGCCGAGCCTGCCGTAGAACGCACCACCGCCACGCACCGCCCACCAGCGCATGCCGAGCGCCGGTGCCGACACCACGCCGAGCACCGGAGTGCCATCGTCAACCAGTGCGATGAGCGTTGCCCACACCGGCACCCCGCGCACGAAGTTGCTCGTGCCGTCGATCGGGTCGATCACCCATTGACGTGCGGCATCGGCGGGGCCAACCACCCCGTGCTCTTCGCCGTAGAGCGAATAGTCGGGTCGTTCGCGGCGCAACAGGTCGCTAATCGCCGACTCGGTGTTGCGGTCAATCTCGGTGACTTCACTCGCGTCGGCCTTGTGGTCGACGCGAAACGAGCGCGACTCGAAGCCCGGCAGGCTGACCGCGTCAGCAACATCGGCTGCGCGCAGCGCGAGCGCGAGGTCGGCCTGGCTCACTGGGTGAGCATCTCGCGCGCGGTGCGTTCGAGTCCGGCTGCATCAAGGCCGAACTTGGCCAGAATCGTGTCGGGTTTGGCGTGCGGCACGAACTTGGTGGGTAGACCAAGCACGCGAATAGTTGGCGGAGCCACGGGCACCACGGCGGTGATCGCATCGGCGAGCAAGAAGCCAATGCCGCCGTCGCGCACACCGTCTTCGATGGTGATAACACGGCGATGCGCTGCAGCATCGCGAATCATCGCGTCGTCGGCGGGCACGCAGCTGCGCACATCCCACAGTGTCGCCGACACGTTCTCGCGGGCGAGTGTGGCAACCACCTGCTCGGCTGCTGCCACCATCTTGCCCACGGCCAAGATGCACAGACCCTTACCCGGGTCACTCGTCATGCGTCGCGCGCTCAAACCTGAGCCGACCTCATGTTCGCCGACCAGTCGAGCGTTTCCTTTGGGGTAGCGAATCACTACTGGACCAGTGTCAGCGAGCGACAGCGCGTCGTGCAACATCTGCTGCAGATCCTGGGCGCTTGACGGAGCAAGCACCCGCATGCCCGGCACTTTTGACAGCAGAGCCATGTCGTACACGCCGTGGTGGCTCGGACCATCATCGCCCGTCACACCAGCGCGATCGAGACAGAAGATCACCGGCAGACGATGCAGCGCCACGTCGTAGACCAACTGATCCCACGCGCGATTGAGGAAGGTGGAATAGATCGCCACGACGGGTCGCAACCCGCCCATCGCGAGACCAGCTGCAAAGGTAACGGCGTGTTGCTCGGCAATACCCACGTCGAAGAATCGATCGGGAAAGTGCGACTGAAACGCGATGAGCCCGGTCGGCCCCGGCATCGCGGCGGTGATTGCCACGATGCGCTGGTCGGTCTCTGCTTCTTTGATTAGCGCGTCGGCGAATGCCTGGGTGTAACCGGTCGGCACCGACTTGGGTGGGCCGTTGATCGGGTCAAACACTGGTGCGTCGTGCAGGTGCTTCTCGTCGTCGTCTTCAGCTGGCGAGTATCCACGACCTTTTTGGGTGATGACGTGCACGACGATCGGGCCTTCTTCTGAACGGGCGGCGGCTGCGCTGAAGGCGTGTTCCATTTCGGCGATGTCGTGGCCGTCGACGGGCCCTACGTAGCGCACGCCGAGTGCTTCGAAGAATGCAGTCGGTTGCAAGAACTCGCGTATGCCCGCCTTGATCGCTTCGAGACCGCGCTCGGCTTGCGGGCCGACATAGGGCAACTCATACAACCACTCTTCGAGTCGACGCTGTCGGCGCACGTACACCGGGTTGAGTCGCACATTCGTGAACGCGCGCGCCAGTCGTGATGTGAAGCGGTCTTTGGGTCGTGGACGCTCGGTGGCGTCTTCGAGTGGGTTCGGTGCGCCCACGAGGTTTGACACGGTCGGCGCATACGAGCGGCCGTTGTCGTTCAACACGATGATGACACGACACTTGCTGTGCCCGAGATTGTTCAACGCCTCATACGCCATGCCACCGGTGAGAGAACCATCACCGATCACGGCGACGACATGTCGGCGGTCGGGCGATTGACCCTTGTCGCGTGCCACCGCCATGCCGTGCGCATACGACAACACCGTCGAGGCGTGACTGTTTTCGATGAAATCGTGCACGCTCTCTTCGCGGCTCGGGTATCCAGAGAGCCCGCCGGCCTGCCGCAGCTGCGAGAAGCCTCCGCGCCGACCGGTCACGATCTTGTGCACGTAAGCCTGATGCCCGGTGTCCCACAAGATGGCGTCGCGCGGCGACTCAAACACGCGGTGCAGGGCGAGCGTCAGTTCAACCGCCCCGAGGTTTGAGCCCAGATGACCGCCAGTTTCAGCGACCGCAGCAACGATGAAATCACGGATTTCACTCGATAGTTCGGTTAGCTGCTGGCTGCTGAGGCCCCGCAAATCGCTCGGTTGTCGTATGTCAGCGAGCGCCATGGCGCAACGAACGCTAGCCGTGACGCAGGGCGAGACGCCGTTCGTTCCATGAGTGAATTCGGGCGCCTATCCAATAGCCGCCCGCAAAGACTGCGAGACCGCCGACACCGTCGATCCAGAAGTGGTTACCCGTAATCACGATGCACGCGAGTGTGATGAGCGGGTAGACGAGCAGCAAGATTCGCATCCAACGCCTTCGTGCCAACGGAAACAATGCGAACACGCACCACGTCGACCACCCCACGTGCAGTGACGGCATCGCCGCATACTGATTAGAGAGCGTCTTGCCCGGCCCTCGATCGAACGCCCACGGCCCGCCGAACTCTTTGATGGTGTCGATGTAGCCGAAGTTTTCGGCGTCGTTGTAGTTGCGCAACTCGTGCTCGATGCACTCGGCTCCATAGCCACTCGGTGGGCATGGCGCGTCGAGCAATCGAGGGGGCATGAGTGGGAAGAGGGCAAAGCCGACGATCGCAAGAGCTGTCATCGCCGCAAGGCAGTTGCGCCACAAGCCGAAAACATCGGGTCGCAATACGAAGAGTGCGATGAACACCCCGAGAGTCACAAAAAAGTGTGCGGTGCCATACCACACGTTGAAGAATTTGATCACGTTGACGTAGGGCAACACCCAGTCTTGAATCGTTTCTTCGTGATACAACCCGAGTGCACGTTCGACGCGAATGACGCGCATCGCGTTGAGAAATGCCTCGACCGGCACCTGCGAGCCAGAGACGAGTGCCGAGCCGAAGAGGTTTCGCACCAACGTGTAGATGCCGTAGAACGCGCTGACAATCAACGCTTCTTTCCACCAGACGGTGCGATGTCGACGTTCGGTGCCCGCGGCCGTCACGCGATGAGGCTACGTGACACAATCGGCAATTTGCGCATGGCAAGTCGCGCACGGCGCTCGGCAATCCGCAATCTGCGCTCAGTAGCGCGAACCCCATCGTCGGTAGGCTCTCGGCATGTCGCAAACCGAAAACTTGCTCGTTGCCCCCGATGTGTTGTCGCGAGTGCTCTCGCGCGGTCGTGCAACGGGCGCAGAATTCTCTGAGGTGTTCGTCGAAGACAAGCGGTCGACGTCGGCCAGCCTCGATGACGGCAAAGTTGAACAGGTCTCGAGCGGTCGCGACCGCGGTGCAGGCATTCGCGTGATCAAGGGCGACACCACCGGCTTTGCCCACACCAGCGACCTGAGTGAGAAGGGCCTGCTTGCAGCGGCCGAAGCGGCTGCAGCAGCCGCGTCACAGGGTGGTGGTGGCGTCAACACCGTCGCCCTCGGTGCGGTGGTTCGTCACCCCGTCAACACCGTGCAAAAGTGGCCCGACGAAGTCGCCAAGCGCGACAAGGTGGCGTTGTTACAGCGCGTCAACGCTGCGGCTCGCGGAGTTCACAAGGCAATCGTGCAAGTGTCTGCGGGCTATGGCGACTCGCGCAAGCGAATACTCATTGCCAACAGCGATGGCGTCTTGGCGGCCGACGAACAAGTGCGCACACTCATGCGCATCAGCGTGGTGGCGAGCGGCGATGGGGGAATGCAGACCGGCTTTCAGTCACTGGGTCACACGATCGGCTTTGAAGTGTTCGACGAGAACGACGTCGAACAACTTGCCATCACCGCAGCCAAGCAAGCCGTCACCAAACTGAGTGCACGCCCGGCACCGTCAGGTTCGCTGCCCGTGGTCATCAAGCACGGTTCGGGTGGCGTGTTGTTTCACGAAGCGTGCGGCCACGGTCTCGAAGCCGACATCATCAGCAAGGGGGCGAGTGTCTACAAAGACAAGCGCGGCGAACTCGTTGCTTCGCCGCTCGTCACGCTGATCGACGACGGCACGATGACCGCCGAGTGGGGCGCTATTGGCATCGACGACGAGGGTCACCCATCGCAGCGCAACGTGTTGATTCAAGACGGTGTGCTCACCGATTACATGTGGGATTATCTGCGCGCCCGCAAAGAAGGTCGTCGCCAGTCGGGCAATGGTCGTCGCCAGAGTTACCAGCACCTGCCGATGGTGCGCATGACGAACACCTTCGTGTTGAACGGCCCTCACGACCCTGACTCCATCGTGCGTGACACCAAGAACGGTGTGTATGTCGCCAAGTTGGGTGGCGGTCAAGTCGACACCGCAAGCGGTGACTTCGTCTTCGGCATGACCGAGGCATATCTGATCGAGAACGGTGAAATCACCGAGCCATTGCGCGATGGCAACCTCATCGGCAATGGCCCGCAGGTGTTGCGCGACATCGATCTACTGGGCAACGACTTTGCGATGGGCAACCCCGGCACATGTGGCAAAGACGGCCAGGGTGTGCCGGTGGGTGACGGCCAACCGACGTTGCGCGTGAAGAGCATGACGATTGGCGGCACGGCCGCGTGAGAATCGAGGTTCCCGACCTGCAGGCGATTGCTGACCGCATCGTTGCGCAGGCAAAGCAAGGTGAGCAGATTGAGGCCTATGTCGGCCGCGGTGGTGAAACATCGGTGCGCGTCTACGAAGGCGAGGTCGAACACTTCGTCTCGGCGCAGAGCGCTGGCGTGGGTGTGCGAGTCATCAAAGATGGTCGAACCGGTACGGCATATGCAGGCACGCTCGACGACTCGGCCATCGCCGAAGTGCTCGCCGAAGCCCGAGACAACGTGCAGTTTGGCAACCCCGATGAGTTCGCCGGTCTCGCGACGCCCGATGGCGTCGAACCAGTGCCGCAGAAATTTTGGGATGACACCCTCGCCAAGTATCCGACCGACCAGAAGGTGGCGCTGACCAAAGACCTAGAGCAGCGCACCCTGGCCGCTGATTCGCGCGTGCGCACCGAGTCGGCGAACTACGACGACGGGTGGGATGAAACCGCATTCGCGACCACCAGCGGCATTCGCACGAGCGGGCGCTCGAACGGCTGTTATGTGTCAGTGGTGACGCTCGCCGATGACGGTGAAGAATCGCAAACGGTTTCGGCTTTTCTGTCGGTGACTCACCCGCAGACTTCAACCTCGACAAGGCGGCGCGTGAAGCAGCAGATCGTGCTACTCGACTGCTCGGTGCCACCAAACCCACCACCAAGCGCACCACGATTGTGCTCGACCCGTATGTGACCTCGCAGTTCGTGAGCATTTTGTCGAGTGCGTTCAATGGCGAAAACGTCTCGAAGGGTCGCAGCATTTTTGCCGAGCGACTTGGTGAGCAAGTGGCGGTTCCTTCATTCACGTTGGTTGATGACCCGACCAACAAACTCGCCTACACCGCCACCGACATCGACGGTGAAGGGCTTGCCGCTCGCCGCAACGTGTTGATCGAAGACGGTGTGCTGAAGATGTTCGTTCACTCGTCATACAGCGCTCGACGCATGAAGACCGCCAGCACGGGCAACGCCACACGCGGCGGCTTCGCAGGCTCGCCCGGCGTCGGTTGTCTGGCGATGCAGGTGACACCCGGGGCGAAGTCACAGGCCGAGCTCATTGCTGACATCGATGACGGTGTGCTGATTCAAGAAGTCTCGGGTCTGCACAGCGGTGTCAACCCGATTTCGGGTGATTTCTCGACCGGTGCATCGGGTATGACGATCACCAACGGCACCATCGGCGCGCCGATTCGCGAGTTCACCATCGGCTCGACGTTGCAGCGCATGTTGCTCGACATCGTGGCAATCGGCAACGATGTCGATTGGTTGCCGATGCGTGCCGCGGGCCTCTCGCTCGTGATCAGCGACGTAACCATCAGCGGCTCGTAGCGCCAACATACGAACTAGCGTCGCTGACAACGATGGAGTGGTGGCAGGCCCTGATTCTGGGTGTGGTGCAAGGGCTGACGGAGTTCTTCCCCATCTCGAGTAGCGGGCACCTTGAGTTGGTGCCGTGGATCTTTGGTTGGGGAGACCTTGGCGGCGAAGCAGTCGGCACGGCGTTTGACGCGTCGCTGCATCTCGGCACGCTGGCGGCCGTGGTGTTCGCGACACGACGACAGTTGTGGCTGCTCGTGCGCGAGGGCGTGAGATACCCACTCGCTGCGCGTGGCGCACGCACCAACAACGTCACCGGCCGACTCGCGTGGCTGTACGTGCTCACCGCCGTGCCTGCCGCAGTGGTTGGCGCACTCTTCGATGATGTGATCGGAAACCAGCTGGGCGGGCCCGTCATCGTTGCGTTCTCGCTCATCGTGTTTGGTGCGGTGTTGTGGTGGGCAGATCGTCGCGCGGGTCAGCGCACTGCACGTGACCTCGGTGTTCGCGACGCTTGGCTGATTGGCGCAGCCCAAGTGCTGGCACTTAACCCCGGCACTTCGCGCTCTGGCATCACTATTTCTGCCATGCGGGCACTCGGTTTTGCTCGCACCGAAGCAGTGCAGATGTCGTTCGTGCTGGGTGTGCCAATCATCGCCGGTGCAGGAGTATGGAAGACGGTGGGCCTCATCGCCGATGGTTTACCCGATGGTCTCGGTCAGGCGATGGTGATCGGCATCGCTGCTGCGGCGCTCACGGGCTGGCTCGCGATCAACGCGCTGCAACGCCTGGCAGCGCGCACCAACTTCAACGCCTTTGTCATCTATCGAGCCGTGCTTGCCCTTGTGGTGCTAAACCTCGCTCTCACCGGCCTGCGCTGAGTTACACGGGGGTCGTCGACGTGCCCGAGCCGCTCGACGAGCCGCTCGACGAGCCGCCCGACGATGCCGTGCCGCCGTCAGTCTTCGTAGCGCCGGCACTTCCACCGTCTGCTGTAGAGCCGCCGGTCTTGGCGCCGTCAGACTTGGCACCACTGTCTGCTGTGCTGGTCGAACCGTCTCCGCCCGCTGCGCCGGCGCTGCTTGACTTGCTCGAACCCGACGAGCTGTCGGTCTTATAGAAGCCCGACCCCTTAAAGGTGACCCCGACGGGGGTGAAGACCTTCTTCACGGGTCGCGGTTTGCCGTCGCTGG
This sequence comes from Actinomycetota bacterium, assembly GCA_009927665.1. GTDB lineage: Bacteria > Actinomycetota > Acidimicrobiia > Acidimicrobiales > Ilumatobacteraceae > F1-60-MAGs027. The sequence continues at coordinate 3,465 of RFMM01000180.1, read as the reverse complement.
GGTGCGGGGCCTCGGTGAGCGCAGCATCATCGAACGACTGGCGCACTTCGATGGTCTCACCGGTGTCAATGAAGCGGTACACGTAGGTCGGCACGGGAAGAAAAGTCTACGATGAGGCGGTGCCTGTCAGACTCGCGGTGATTCCAGCGGCGGGCATGGGCACGCGCTTTCTTCCGGCAACCAAGGTGGTTCCGAAAGAACTGCTGCCGGTCTATGACACGCCGGCCTTGCAGTTGACCGTCGACGAGGCAATCGGCGCGGGCATCGATCATGTAGTGCTCGTGTCGAATCGAGCCAAACCATCGATCGAGGCATTCGCCGAGCGCGCCAGTGGTGGAGCCCGCATCACCGTGGTGTACCAAGACTCACCGCGCGGTCTTGGGCATGCCGTCATGTGTGCGCGCGAGGTGGTGGGAGACGCTCCCTTTGCCGTGATGTTGCCCGATGAACTGCTGGGCGATAGTTCGCATCTGCGTGATTTGATCGCCGAACACGAGGCGAGCGGCAAGTCGGCAATCGGTGTGAAGCGTGTGCCGCGCAACGAAGTGTCGGCGTACGGATGCATCACGCCGCAAGGTGTGCCCGATGCGATGGGTCGTGTCGGTGTGCGCGATGTGGTGGAAAAGCCCAATGCCGTCGATGCGCCCAGTGACTTGGTAATCATCGGCCGCTATGTGTTCGGCCGCGACATCTTCGGATACTTGGCCGACCTCAAACCGGCAGCCGGCGGTGAACTGCAGTTGAGTGATGCGATCGGGGCGTCGGCTCGCACGGGAGCCGTCAATGGCGTGCTCGTCAACTGTTCGCGTCACGACACCGGCACGCCATTGGGCATGTTGACGGCATCGGTTGATGCAGCGCTGCGACGCAAAGACGTCAGCCCAACGCTGCGCACATGGCTTGAACGCAGGCTCTCGACATGACGACGCTGCAGAACGAGATCTCGCACGCTGATGCTGGTCTCGACCCGTCGCGACTCGAACGGCTGAACGCACACTTTGAGCACTACGTCGACGACGGTCGACTGCCCGGCTTTCATCTCGTCGTTGCACGGCACGGCAAAGTCGCGCATCAACATCGCTACGGCATGCGCGACCTTGAGTCAGCATTGCCGGTCGAAGCCGACACGATTTATCGCATCTATTCGATGACCAAGCCGATCACTTCGGTCGCTTTGATGATGCTCGTTGAAGAGGGCAAGCTGCAGCTGAATGACCCGGTCAGCAAATTCATCCCAAGTTTTGGCAATGCACAGGTGTGGCGCGGCGGCTCGGTCGTAAAGCCATTCACCGAGCCGGTGACCGAGCCGATGTTGGTGTGGCATTTGCTGACGCACACATCGGGTCTGACCTATGGCTTCTTGTATCAGTCTGCGGTTGATGATCTCTATCGTCGCGCGGGGTACGAGTGGGGAATTCCGCGCGGCGCAACGCTGGCTGATGCATGTGACACCTGGGCGTCACTGCCGCTGCTGTTTCAGCCCGGCACCGAGTGGAACTACAGCGTCGCCACCGATGTCGTCGGCCGCATCGTCGAGGTGGTGTCGGGTGAGTCACTCGACGCGTTCTTTGCCAAACGCATCTTTGCGCCGTTGCAGATGCGCGACACGGGCTTCTTCGTGCCAGAAGAACACCACGGTCGTCTTGCAGCGCTGTATCAGCCCGACCCAGAAACTCGACTCGCGAAACAACTCGACACGATGGGCAGAGCTGCGACGCGCGCGCCGAACTTTCTCGGTGGCGGCGGTGGGCTGGTTTCGACCGCGCACGATTATCACCGCTTCATGATGATGCTCGCCAACGGCGGCGAACTCGACGGTGCACGGCTGCTTTCGCCGCGCACGCTGCGACTCATGACGAGCAATCATCTGCCTGGCAACGCCGACATCTCGCAATTCGGTCGGCCGATCGATCTCGAGAACGCCTACGACGGGTTCGGTTTCGGGTTGGGTTTCAGCGTCGTCGTCGACGCCGCTGCGGCCAAGGTGCATGGTTCGGTGGGCGACTTCGGTTGGGGCGGTGCGGCGAGCACAACGTTCTGGATCGACCCGACCGACGGTGTTGCGGCCGCGTTCTACACACAGCTCTTGCCGTCGAGCACGTGGCCGATTCGGCCGTATTTCCGCAACCTGGTGTATCAGGCTTTCGTCGACTGATTCTGTGCCGCAAGTGGCGCCGTGCGCCCAGCGCATGTGCCGACTGACTACGCGAGGCGCGTGAACTCGCCCGGCACGTCGCGTGTGATGCCATAGTCGTCGACGTCGACGTCGACTTCGTTGGCTGAATACTCACTCGTGTAACGCCAACGCCGCTCATCGATGCGTGCAAAGGTGCGAAGACGGGGTTCGATCTGCAGGGTCTCGATGTCGACGAGTGCGACACTCAGGCTCGCGGCATGCCCGACGTGCAGCGGCAGACGCTTGCAGATGATTGACGAGGCAAAGGCGTCATGCGCAGTGCGATATCGCTGCACCCATCGAGATCGGGGCGGTGGGCGCCGTTGATCTCACCCCAGCGACCCGAGCGGTCGCGCCCAAGCCAGAGGTCAGGTTCATCCATGTCGCGAAAGAGCATGAATTGTTGCACGATGAGCGTGGCAGACAGTCGCAGCACGAATTGTGCGCGGTCGGCACCGAGTGTGCCCTGTGCGGTGTAGCCCTCGTTCTCGAAGCGAATGTCGACGCTGCTCGTGTGGCTCGTGCCGTCGACGTCACGCATCGACCATTCGGCATGCAGCCCCGAATGTGGAAACGGCATCAGCACAGCCACGCCACAGCCTCGCAGATACCGTCGTGAGGGTGATTACGCTCACGGCGGCGCAAGAGCGAGTGTGGTCTGGTGTCACCGCGCTCGACCCGCGTGAAGTGTCGTGTGAAACCGCAGCCGGTCTGGTGCTGGCTGCCGATGTCGTGGCCAATGAGAACGTGCCACCTTTTGCGAACACTGCCGTTGATGGGTTCGCCGTGCGCGCTGCTGACGTGGCCGAGGTTCCGGCGACGTTGCGAGTCATCGGCACGTTGGCGGCAGGCGACGGCACCGAGTGGCATGTTGATGCTGGTCAAGCTCTGCGCATCATGACGGGTGCACCGATGCCGACCGGTGCCGACGCGGTAGTGATGGTCGAAGACTGCGAAGCCGAGGGTGACCAGGTGATTGTACGTCGCAGTGTGAAGAGTGGCGTGGCGGTGCGCCCAGTTGCCGACGATGTGCGGGCAGGCGATGTGGTGTTCTCAGCTGGAACTTTGCTAAACGCCGCGGGCGCGGGTGTGCTTGCCAGCATCAACGCACGGCGAGTGAGTGTGTTTCCGCGCGCGCGAGTGGCATTGTTGTCGACCGGCGACGAGTTGGTCACCGATGGCTCGCCACTCGTGCGTGGGCAGATTCGTGAAAGCAATCTGACGATGCTCGAGCTGTTGATTGCTGCTGCCGAGTGCGAGGTCACGAACTATGGCGTCATCAAAGACGA